>JABSQL010000319.1 GCA_013215865.1 Candidatus Margulisiibacteriota bacterium | reverse complement strand
TTTTTCGGGGACATTGGGATCAATCTGTCTAACAGCGATAATAATCGCATTAAGTGTTTTGGGTAAAGAGTTTTTTGACACATAGCCATTCTTGGACTCTTTTGAAGGTGGAATAAACATCGAGAGAAGATCAGGTTTCTGGTGTTTGTTCTGACGTCTAATAGAAGCAAACCCATCCATATCACTATTGCCGTTCAAAAGATGGATTAAACTTTGTTTTTTTCGAAATTTAAACAAAAGTGCTGTATAGAAGGGATCTTTTGGTTTAGAAATCGTTTCATCTTTAGAAATACCTAAATTATGATTCATTCTTTTTTCTTCTTCATTTAAAGTGATAGAGATAATCTGACGAAATTTTAGTTTAACGGCAGAGAGTTTATCATCAGGATTGGGGGTAAGCGTGCATGAAATAACTTTATAATACATATTATTCACTTCCTTTTCTGATGGTTGGGATAATACTCGTATTGGGATTGGGGGCGCTGTAGGTTCTGGTGTGTTTTTTGCTATTTCTAGTTGGAAATAGTGAGGAAAGAGATCGCCTTGTCTTTCTTAATCCAATTGTGAGTCGTTCAATACTGGATCGCTTCCTTTTTAGCTGAGGGTGTTGCCTATCAATTGGCTGACGGGGTGTCTCCTGGGTTTTAGCGGTATCTTCCATTTTCGACAGAGTGATGCAGGACCGTTCCAGTTCTATATCTATCATTTTATACATAATTTTAGAAAGTTCTAAATTATGTATTCTCTGGATTTTTGTTTCAGAAAGATGGAATTTTTTGAAGGGGATATATACATTGTAATAGCTATTATTTTCCATGATCAATTCGAATAATATGCGACTAAGTGTATCTACATTTTTCATGAATTTTTTCTGAGTAACTGCGGGTTTTCCTTTTAGAAATTGATTTATATAACTAAGAGACGTATAAATTTTCCTGAATAGAGGCCGAATGTCACTTGT
The DNA here is from genome assembly GCA_013215865.1 of Candidatus Margulisiibacteriota bacterium. Taxonomy (GTDB): domain Bacteria; phylum Margulisbacteria; class Marinamargulisbacteria; order DT-59; family DT-59; genus DT-59. The sequence goes on along the minus strand of JABSQL010000319.1, from coordinate 1,558 downwards.
TTGATAAGTGATATTTGTTACAAAGCCAACATAAAAGGGATTGGACTTATCAAGGAACGATCCAAAATCTATAATGGTACCTATTTTGACAGTGGTGATATTTTTGGACGCTAATAAAGTGCGTATTTCCCTTAATGTTGAAAGTCCTTTTTGTCTCTCTTCTTCAGAAAGTGTTATTTTAGCTTGAATAGCAATCACTTTAGCAATCACATGAATCTCCCAATCTCAGTTTAGTAAATTTATGAATTTATATGTTAATTATAGCGATATTTAATGCTGAAAATCAATGAGTAATATTTTGAAGGAATTTTCCAGATTTGCATAATCCCAAATAACATTTTACAGTTATAGCCTATGACAGAATCCTATGACATGATTGTAATTGGTGCAGGTTCTGGGGGTGTTTCCTGTGCGAGGCGGGCAGCGCTTCTGGGTGCTAAAACGGCCATCATTGAATCAAATGAGGTGGGTGGTACTTGTGTGATTCGTGGCTGTGTCCCGAAAAAACTCACCTGGTATGCATCTCAATTTTCCAAAATACCAGAACTGGCAAAAGGATATGGGTGGTCTTTTTCTAAACCCATATTTGATTGGCCAAAATTTGTAGAGAGCCGTCATCATGAAGTGAGTCGGTTAAGCCAGATATATATCGGAATGCTAAAAAAGGCAGGGGTTACGCTTATTAAAGGTAGGGCATCATTTAAAAGTGCCCATCAGATTTCAGTTGGAAATAAAATCATATCTGGTAAACATATTGTAATTGCGATTGGAAATGAAGGGATATTACCAGATATATCTGGCGCCAATCATGCCATGACCTCCCGTCAATTGTTTGAGTGTGAGACTCAGCCCAAACATATTGTGATCATTGGCGGGGGATACATTGGGGTTGAATTTGCAGCTATATTAAAAGAATTGGGGTCAAACGTGACCCTTGTCATTCGAAGGGACCTCGTATTGAGGGGGTTTGATGAGATGATCCGAGAAGCGGTTCAATCGAACTTACAGGAATCTGGGGTTCAGATCTGTATTAACTCAGAGGTAAGCCGTATATCTAAGTCCAAAAAAGACTATGATATTCACTTGCAAACAAATTGTAACCCGATAAAAACCAGTCAGATAACTGCGGATGCCATCTTATTTGCCATCGGACGGAAGCCAGACTTTGGACCTTTGGGTTTGGATGATATGGGTGTTAAAACAGCGCATGGACTTGTTTCCATTGATAAAAACTACGCAACGTCTGTGCCCCATATTTATGCTTTGGGAGACTGTGCCAATCACAAAAACCTAACCCCTGTTGCCATCGCAGAAGGTAGAGATTTATCTGAAAAACTATTTGGTAAAAAGAGACGTATCATTGATTATGACACCATCCCTACTGCCATATTTTCTGTTCCTGAGGCAGGTACAGTGGGGTTATCTGAAGATGTGGCATTAGAAGCCTATCCAAATGATATCATCTGTTACCAAAGCCAATTTAAACCTTTAAAATATACGCTTACGGATATCAATAAGAAGTCGGTGGTGAAGTTGGTGGTCCAGAAATCCACAAATC
>JABSQL010000318.1 GCA_013215865.1 Candidatus Margulisiibacteriota bacterium | reverse complement strand
TAATATGAGAATCTATGTCAATGCTTTCCAATAGGGTTGTCCAAGATTTTGATTGTGACACCAATTTTCGCTTTAGCTCTTGGGATGCGTGCGTTACTTTTAAGTCTGGAATATTAATAAGAGATTTTATATCTATTTTCTTGGATAAGGCATTTAAATCCAAATCGGGGATTATTTTCTCAAGAAGCTTGGATGAGTGTTTCTTTTGGCGTCTTCTTTTGGGGAGGTGACCAGATACTTTTCGCTGGGTTCTTACTTCAATTTCTGAAATCTCTAACATGTTAATAATGAATTTTTTCTCAAGAAGTGGAATCAATTGAATATCTGCCTTTGCCGTTTCAAACTGAAATAAGTTTGTCATAGGCTCTTTTCGATTGGCCACTTCAACACCTGAGAGTGTTAACGAAAGCGGCATGAAAGATATTTCTGCAGATCGAATATCTACTTTGGCTTGAAAGATCTTTTGACCAATGGAAATAAGAGATTTTTTAACCACCTGATCTAAAAATAATATATTGAAAAGAGTGATGCTTATGACCAGAATGATGACAGGTATAATGGCTTTGAGTCTCATTCAGATATCCTCAAAATGAACTGGACCCACTTGCTGGCTTTCAACATTTGGAATGCCCTGTATTTTTCTAATGTGCCCAAAACACGAGACCGATAGGAAACCACAAATATTCTCACTCCCATATACATTGGAGCAGAAAGTATAAGTGCAATACAAAATTGTCCCATTACAATACTGTTATTGAAATGAGTATACGGTATGACAGGTATATTATATAAAAGTGTCCAAAAGGGTGTTAATGCCGGAATCTGTGTGAGGGCGATTAAACCGACGGGGTGGGCAATGGGATCTAATAATAAAGACAATATGCCGCATATTGTAAAGCCTAAAATACCGCCTCCGATATTGACCCGAAATAATAATAATACACATCCAACAACAGGTGTGAAAATAATATTGATCGGAACAAACCCCATGAATGCACCTAAAATAAATCCCATTGCGATTTGATGAGGTGAAGAAGAAGATCTTAAAATATGAAGTATTTTCTTCACAATAAGTGTCGTTAGTACCATGTTTCTATTATATGAGAGTTGTTAAGGCTTGCCTAGTTTCGAAAGTATGAGAGACATCATTGCTTTCAGTCGGGCGAGTTCTTCTTCTTCTGTTTCTTGTTCGATTGCTTTTTTGATACTGTCTAAAGATGGATTGTATTGTTTCAAGTAATAATAGTTAACCCCAATATTTTCATCTAAATAAGGATAGTTTAGATTGGTTTCTTGGATTTTCTCCAAATATGATATGGCAATAGAATAGTGTTCTTTAAATGAGAAAATAGATGCTAAAAGGTTCAAGGCTTCCTCATGGGCTGGGTCTAGAAAAACAATATTTTCAAGTTCACTTATAGCAGATTCTAAAGACCCTTTTGACACATAAAGAGATGCAAGATGGAAACGGGCAACGGTATTTTCGGGGACATGTTTAAGAGAATCCAAGCATTCAAGTATTTGAAGATCAATGGACTGTTTTTGATAGGAAACAGGCGGTCCCTGGAGCTGCTTGAGGGGATCTGCTGCATGTTTCTCATCATATTCCTTAAAAGATGTTGCCTTGGAAAGGGATGCTTCTTCTCTGCCAAAATAGGTGAGGGTTTCTTCACACTTTGGGCACTTTTCTGGATACGGTTTCTGACAGGTCAATACAGAATGACATTTTTCACAATATAATAATCGCATATACTTATAGTATAGTAAAAATAGAGAGATATCTAAATGAACATCGTCCGAAATACCATCCAAAAAATGTTTCAGAACCCTTTTTTGGGGTGCTTATCCGTGGTTTTAGGTCTAACAGGTTTGTTGACGCTCTTCTCAACGTTTCAAAGTATATTTTTTCCCTACCAAATTGATTATGTAGAAGGCATGATGTTAAATCATGCCGGGTATTTCTTAGAAGGGACCCCCCCCTATCTGCCTATATCACAATTCCCCTATATTGCATGTCCTTATACACCGCTTTTCTTGATGATATATGCGGGCTTTATTTCTATGTTTGGCCCTTCACTGGTCCTGGGGCGTCTTCTGGTCTTTGGGAGTTATGGGGTGTGCTTGGTGATGGTCTATTTGATTTTAAGACATCTCACAAAAGAAAAGCATGGTGCTTTTCCCGTCATCATGGGTACCGTTCTATTTGGTATCACCCAATATGTCTTGCTTTGGTCGTTTCTCTTGCGAACCGATATGATGGCCCTGATGTGGACCAGCATGGGTCTGTACTGGGTGATGCGGTTTAAATATAGACGGTTGGTTTTTATAGCAGTCCTGTTCTTTTTAGCTGCTTACTTTACCAAACAAACCTATTTGATGGCACCTATATCCGTCATGATCATGATGTTCATCAGTCACCGAAAAAAGGGACTTCTGTTTGCAGCTCTTTTTGGTTTTGGATTATTGATTATTTCGGGGATATTAAATACGGTCACAGACGGTCAATATTTATTGCATACCATTGCATACAATTTAAATGACTTTAGGGTGGTATTCTTGATTAATGGGTTATTGACGTTTGTGCTCAAACATTCTGTTATGACAGCCTTTTCGATTGTGGGTGTCATTTGGACCCTCAAAAAACGTCAGGGTCGACTCATCTCCCTCTATGTTCTACTCACCTTTTTTGCAGGTATCACATGCGGTAAGGTTGGATCTGATACCAATTATTTCTTGGAAGTAATCATGGGTATGGGAATATTAACAGGTCTGGGTTTAAAGGACATAACGGTATCTCTTAAAACCCCTGTTGTATATCATCTGGTTCTGTCTCTTCTCATCATTCAATCTGTGGTATTCCTCTTTGAACAAAGCAAGTATAGATACTATGTCCAACCTATTATGGATGTAAACTCCCAAAAACAACTGGTCAAACACATGGATAAAATAGATGGCCCTATTTTGTCAGAAAATATGGGTTTATTGGCGATTACTCATCGAAAAGTACCTTATCAACCGTTTATTATGACTCAGCTTTACCAGCAGGGTGTATGGCAGCAAGACGGATTCTTAGCACAGCTCAAAAACCAGTATTACAAGGCTATTATTTTAAGTTTTCACTCACCCATGGAGAATTACCGTTATTCATTAAGAACAAAGTCCCGGTTTACCCAAGAGATGATACACCTGATAGATGAAAAGTATGCGTCTGTAGAAAAATTTGGAGAGTATCACCTTTACCGACCCAAAAACAATTAGTGATGGACGATGGCGCCAGGTTTGATATAATCTAGTGTAATGACACAAGATCCATTTTCTAATTTACGCGACGATATAATTAAAAGTAACACCATTGATAATGAGGTGTATCAACGCTTTGAAGTAAAACGGGGCCTAAGAAATCAAGATGGTAGTGGTGTTCTTGCTGGGTTAACCCGAATATCGAGTGTGGTGGGCGCCCAGGTTGTGGATTATAAATCTGAGCCGGTAGAAGGTATTTTAAGTTATCGCGGGATATCTCTTGCTGATTTGGTAGCAGAATCCAAAGACCAAAGTCCATTTTGCTTTGAAAAATGTGTTTTCTTATTATTGGTGGGTAGGTTACCTGATCAAGATGAGCTCACCCTCATTTCCAAAGAAATTGGAAAACAAAGAATCCTTCCAGAATCAATCGTTGAACATACTATAAAGGCCATTCCAAGTCCCAATATTATGAACAAACTCCAGACTGTGGTGTCCTCTTTATATATAGTAGATGACAACCCTGAATCATTGGACCCCTATGATAATTTTTTGAAAGCGGTGAATTTAACAGCCAAATTTCCCATTATTACAGCGTATGGTTATTTAGCGGCAGTAAAAGAAAACCCAACGTTTGTTGAACCTTCCCCAGATATGTCTACAGCCGAAGCGTTTTTAACAGTACTTCATGAAGGAAAAAAACCAACAGATTTAGAAGTGAACGTATTGGATTTGGCATTGTTATTACATGCGGAACATGGCGGTGGAAATAATTCATCTTTTACCACGCATGTGGTGACTTCTAGCGGCACAGATATTTATTCTTCCGTAGTTGCTGCATTGGCAAGCTTAAAAGGACCTTTACATGGCAATGCGAATAAGAAAGTGATGGAGATGCTAGGTGATATTAAAACCCATGTATCGGATTGGTCCAATCGAGAGGCCGTAAAAACCTATTTGGAAGCCATTCTTTCTGGCAAGGCCTTTGATAAATCAGGCAAAATATATGGCCTTGGACATGCTGTATATACCAAGTCAGATCCCCGGGCCGTGATAATAAAAGAGTTGGCCAAGGAGATTGCAGATAAATCTGATCGTATG
>JABSQL010000317.1 GCA_013215865.1 Candidatus Margulisiibacteriota bacterium | reverse complement strand
TTTCGTAGACTATCGCCTTGATAATGACTGAGGAGCGGTACTACGATGGGATTTGTCCGAAAATTTTTATCTGCTGAAGGATTATTGTCCAGTATTAGAAAAAGCATACAGCGCGAAAATTTTTCTCCTTGTCGGTCTGTTTACAGCTGGGAGGACTGTATTATGTCCGGCTTAGCCGTTTTTGGGCTTAAATTTCCATCCCTTCTGCAGTTTGAAAAAACAAGGGCCCTGGACCCGATGGTTGGCCGAAATTTGCGGACGCTATATGGCATAAAGAATACGCCGAGCGATACCTGCATGCGAGAGCGACTTGATCAAGTGCAGCCTGAGCAACTTAGAAGGTCCTTTAAAACCATTTTCTCACACCTTCAGCGCGGTAAAGCTCTAGAAAAATATCGCTATCTAGATGGGCATTACATCCTCAGCATCGATGGCACCGGCCAGTTTAGCTCGGAAAAAGTTAACTGTGTTAACTGCTGTAGTAAAAAACACCGAAATGGCAAGACATCTTATTATCATCATATGCTCGGAGCTGCTATTGTTCACCCTGACCATAAAGTTCCAATACCACTAGCTCCAGAGCCCATTGTCAAAGGCGATGGCGACACCAAAAATGATTGTGAGCGAAACGCTGCAAAACGCCTTTTGGCTGATTTTAGGCGGGAGCATCCCCACCTTAAAACTATTGTTGTTGAAGATGGTCTATCTTCAAATTTTCCCCATTTATCACTTCTTGATTTGTTAAATATTGCTTATATCATAGGTGCAAAGCCGGGTGATCATAAAGCCATGTTTAAATATTTAGAAACTGTATCCGGTGAATCGTACCAAAAAATTGAATCTTCCGGCACTATTCATGATTACCAATTCTATCATGATGTGCCGCTGAACGAGTCAAATAAAGACTATCTTGTTAATGTCCTTGAATACACAGAAACTAACAAGAATGGGGTAAAGAAGTGCTTTACCTGGGTGACAAAGCTAAAAATAAGCAAAGATAATGTGTATGAGATTATGCGTGCAGGCCGATCCCGTTGGCGCATTGAAAATGAGACATTTAACACGCTTAAGAACCAAGGCTACAATTTTGAGCATAATTATGGTCATGGCAAAGAAAATTTATGCTCAGTAATGACCATGCTTATGATGCTGGCATTTCTAGTCGATCAAGTACAGCAACTATGCAGTAAAACCTACCAGCAGGCCAGGAAGCATGCAGGGCCATTAAAAGCATTTTTTGAAAGGGTACGCTCATTGGTTTTTCTCGGGGAATTTAAGAGCTGGGAAACTCTATTCATTTATATTGGGCAGCCAGATCAAAGAGCACCACCAACAGAAGACTGGGTGTTTCGACTTAAGCAAAAAGCCTAGATCTTAATTTTTCAAAAAGTTAGTTGATAGGGTTTCTGTGCCTGAAGACTTCTATTTGTATGCAAAGCATCCAGATAGTCACGAGTTAAAAAGGTGAAATGTGATAGGAAAAACCTTGATCTGTATATTTTTAAATCACGACGAAGAATTTTAAGTAAAGTGCTGGAAAGGCGGGAATTGCTGATCTCATGCCAGAAACTACCTTGACGGGGCACCTCACGGAAGGTCCACTGACACCTAGAAAAATAGTGCAATATCCGAGCTGAGGGTATGGGTGTGTTGATGCGGATCCGGCCCCCAATACAAAGCGAATCAAGCCGCTTGTTTCGTATAAAATAGGGTGAAGTGAATGGCCTTAGCTATTCCGAAG
>JABSQL010000316.1 GCA_013215865.1 Candidatus Margulisiibacteriota bacterium | reverse complement strand
GTCACAAAATGTTGATGTATGATTGCGTAGGGAAGTAAGGTGGATCGTCGTTTTGCAGTTGGACAATGCAGTTGAAAATAACTCTTTTTTCCCTGGAAACTGGTTTGCAGGGTCTCCGCCTAAGATGAAAAGGGTATCTAGTTTCTCGGACTGAAGATGAGATAAGAGGTTTGAGAGTGATTCATTGTTGGTTACTTGGGTGATTGCCATGTTAGAAAACGGCCTTTTTTTATAGGATACAACCCCACTGTTACGAAGGCTTTTGTTGAGTAGATAAATGAGGCCATGAGCAGTGGCACTTTGATGAGGCCCTGCAATCAATATAGACTTTCCTTTTTGAGAAATAAGGTCCAAAACGATGGCTTTGATCATCTTTTCGGGAACAAGCTTGAGAGATTTAACCGCCCCTTTGGCGATGGTACTGCGAATAGATGCAGGGATATCTTTAAATAAGTGAGGGGCTTTTTTGAATAAAGTATAAGCGACCAGCCATAATGCATTTTCAACGTGTGTAGGTTTTAAAGGAATTCGGTGGTCTGACTGACTGCCCGTTATTGTGTAGTTTGACTCAAAAGTGTATAAACGGTTCATATGTTGGTCGGGGTCTCGACGTTTAGAGAATGCTTTTGTATGACGAATACTGTCCACATCATTCCCCAAGAAATCAGAGTCAAAAGACACGATTGTGTTGGCTTTTCTGAAATCATATTGGGGATTAATCCAGTCATTGGTTATCATATTTAGGCCTTGATACGCTTTATCTCTATTGATGGGGTCATATTTATATACGTTTGCTTGGGGGTATAAAGCCTGAAACTTTTTGAGGAGCCTATAAAAAGTGGGTGACGTCTCATGTGTGGTTAAGATAGCCAGCCCTTTACCTTGATTTTTACGAAATGAACGCTGGGTCTGTCTCAACAATGCGTTAAACGAGCTTAGGTCGGAAATTTGGTTTTTAAATAGGGGGTTTTGAATCCGATCAGGATCATATAAGTCTAAAATGGATGCTTGTTGAAAGGGCTTTGTTCCACCCAGACTATGGGGGTGTAAGGGGTTTCCTTCTATCTTTGTGGGGCGCCCTTCGGCACTTTCACATAGTATGCCTGTGACATCTTCTCCAATTGACATGGTGGTCGCATAATAAAGGGATTTTCCGGGAATTACATTTTCGGGGATTTTTGCATAGGGCCTTGCCTTGATGACGGGTTTTCGAATGCTGTCACAGCCTGTGACACCTGCAAGAGCCATAGAAGCACCCATCATTTTGAGAAACGTGCGTCTACTGATGGGATCGGTTAGCTCTGATGCGCCTTCTTGAAATTCACGGTGCATAAATTGTTTGAATTCAGGGGTACTGTCAATGTCGTTTTGACTTCTCCAAAACTTCTTTTTGTCTTTTTTTATCGATGACATGTGCTGCAATCCTCGCTGGTTTTGATATGATATTTTTTAATAAGTTCCATTCCCAATTGTTCTTTGTTTTTTGTTGTCCACGTTAAATCTGTGACCTTATCTTTGGGTCGAATATGTTTTGCTGGAGATCGATGGCAGTCTAGACACCAACTCATGCTGAGGGGTTCAACTTGACGTACCACTTCCATTTTATCTACCCTCCCATGACATTCTACGCAGGATACACCCGAGTTAACATGTCGGCTATGGTCAAAGTAGGCGTAATCGGGGAGTTTATGGACCCGCACCCATTCTATGGGTGTATTATTGGCGAAGCTGCTTCGAATTTTTTCAATGTGGGGACTATCTTTCTTAATTGTTTTGTGACAATTCATACAAATTTCAGTGGGTGGTATGGTTGCTTTGGGAGATTTTTCTACATTTACATGGCAGTATCTACAGTCTATTCCCAGTTCTCCTGCATGAAGTTTATGGCTATATGGGATGGGTTGTTCAGGCATATATCCCACATCTGTATGTTTGGGAGACATCCAATACCAGATGACGCCGATTAATATCGATAAAATGATTGTAATGGAGATTAGTACTGTGGGAAGTACATAATTGGACCATTTTGGAAAAATAAAGTTTTCTATTTTTGGCATTTATTTTACTTAAATCCATTTCATATTATTTTATTTTAATGTTGTGCCAGTACAAACTTGGCATTCACATTGACGCGTGCATTATAGCGGAAGATATTTTAAAACTCAATTGGAAAAATATAAGATCATTTGATTTTTAGCAACGACGCTAAGTCTTTGTATAGAATGTAAAATTCTTCAATGGACAGCTGCTCTCCTCTTACGCGGG
>JABSQL010000315.1 GCA_013215865.1 Candidatus Margulisiibacteriota bacterium | reverse complement strand
TTGAATAATGAGTGTATACTAAATTAACAACACATCTATGAGTACAAAATATGAACAGAAAAGTAACGACAAATATTAAAAATATACTTTCTTATTCTGAGTCCGCAAATAACTCTCTTTTTTTAACTCTACACAATCCAAAATTAAAACTCACCCGTGCCATTGCTAGCTTGGACATCAACCGCCCAGGAATGAATTTATTTGGCTTTTTTGATTTCTTTGCCTTTGACCGTGTGCAAATAATGGGAAAAGGAGAAAGCGCTTACGTAGATACCCTACTCAAAGCCAACAAAATAGATTCATTAAAGGAGCTATTTGAATACGAAATCCCTGGAATGATATTTACACATGACTACAAGCCACCTGCTGCTCTTATTGAGATTGCCAGTGCAAATGCAGTTCCTATTATTAGTTCTACTTTGACCACCTCAAAACTCATTTCTTTAATCCATGATTATTTCCATAAAGTCTTAGCGCCAAAGGAGATTGTTCACGGTGTCCTCATGGAAGTTTTTGGTATAGGTGTTCATATTGAAGGCGATAGTGGAGTCGGTAAAAGCGAATGTGCTCTTGAACTGATTGAACGAGGACATCGATTTATTGCCGATGACATTGTCGACATAAAGTTATTTGAAAATAATTATCTCATCGGTAGTGGCAGTAAAGTCATCGCTCACCATATGGAAATACGCGGCATAGGTATTATAAATATTGCCCATCTTTATGGTGTTGGATCCATTCGTCATGAAAAAAAAATTGACCTCATAGTCAATTTAGAACACCTAAAGCAAAATATAAAATATGACCGAGTTGGGCTTAAAAATGATTATAAAAAAATATTAGGTATAAATATTCCTAAAATCACAATCCCCATTCAGCCTGGCTCAAATATCCCCATTTTAGTCGAAACAGCAGCTAAAAATCAAAGGCTAAAAAAGTTTGGTTACAATCCAGCTAAAGAATTCAGCAAAAAATTAACTAGCCTTATAGATAAAGGTGAAATGATTTATTAATGCCAATCAATTTTGAAATAAAAGTTAAAAATAAAAAGGGATTACATATCAACCCTTCTCAACAAATTGCTCAATTAGCCCTAGGTCATCCTCAAACTGAGATTGTTCTTTCAAAAGATGGCAATTCAGCTGACGCCAAATCGATCTTATCCATTCTTAGTTTGGAAATCAGTTTTGAAAATACATTACAGTTTTCCATAACTGGAGACAATGAAAAAGAATGTCACGAAGCTATTTTAAAACTCAACCAAGAAGAAGTCATATAGTTTTATTAACCTAAACAAAAAAGTTTAATAAGGATTTTCCTTATCCTTTTTTTAATTACTCCGATACTCATATTATGAACCAGGGTATCCATCCAATTGAAAAAATTCAGATTAAAAATATTTCAAAAAATGAAATAACTATAAAAAATCCTTCCGAAAAAACCAATAAATATTATAAACGCCCAAGGGAAAAGGCTGAACTTTCCTCTTTTTTACCAAAGTCAAAGCCTGTGTCTAAATCAAGTAATTTTTATTTGGTTTATAGAGTTTCCCCAAACAATCATAGGGTCACTGTTTCTTATGAATTTGATTTCAGCGGTGCTTTTTTAAATAAGGTTTCTTAGGCCCTCGGCAAAAGATTTTCCTAAACTTTCTTTCAAGTCACTTTTATTATAGCTTTTTTGAATTTCCTTCCATGTGGTGAAATTCTCCATCATTTCTTCCGGTTCAGACAATAGACTATTTATGACCCCAGGTGAAACCGTTAGAGGGAT
>JABSQL010000314.1 GCA_013215865.1 Candidatus Margulisiibacteriota bacterium | reverse complement strand
ATAGAAGCAAAAAGGAGCTGTTATATGAACTGTCCAAAATGCCAAGAAACAAGCTATTACAAGAACGGAAAAGCGATGGGGAGGCAACGATATAAGTGCAAACAATGCGGGTGCAACTTCACACAGTCAAAAAAACAAGGATATTCGCTGGAAAAGCGACTGATGGCATTGAAGTTATATTTAGTAAATATGATAAACAATAATAAGTCTCTGGGAGAAGTGATACTTTCTTTCAGAAAGAAAAACGAGGTATCTGCTAGGCAGTTTATTAAAATGTTGGAAGAACTAGGATCAAAAGTTTCGCCCTCTTTTATGACTAAACTTGAAGTTTATGGGGAAATTCCGGGTCCAGATTTAATATGTAAAATTGCTGAAGTTCCCGGTCATAATCCTGAGGTGTTTTAGCATGTCAGTATCAGGCAGTGATAGTAATAGGTATATTCCACCACAACAAAATGAAGAAAAACATGCACCTAAAGAAATTACAGGAAATAAGGATAGTCTGCAAACTCAAAAGCCAGAAGAACCCTCTAAGCAGGGTTCTTCCGATGATATAATGCTTAGAAAGAATATCCTTATGGATTCTGATGAAAAAGTGGAGATTGCTTCAAATCCACATGATAATAGAGAGTTATTGCCGTGGATAGATACCCTTGAGATTTCAGCTGACCATCATAATCTTTCAAATACACCCAATATTGGACGTTTTAGATGGGTGGTATCCAAGAAAAATAAAGAAAAGGTATATTTGGATGGAGGCTCAACAAAAGAGGCTTATCTTGTATATGATCCCGATAATGGACGATATTGTTGTATATTGTTAGATAGTAATCCCCTGTTAGATAATGATTATAATCCCAATAAAAGTCGAATTGATATTTATACTGAGATATCAACATTTCCAGAGAAAGACCAACAATACTTCCCTAAGTTTCTTGGTTCTGGAATCACAAGTAAGGAAAATGAAAGTTATGGTTATTTGGTATTCTCTTTAGAAGGTCCAAAAAATCTAACTCTTTGCGAAGATGAAGACATGAATAGTAAATTATATCTTGCAGGTCAATGTTTGAAATGTGTTGCCATTTTACATGATCACAACATTGCTAATCGTGATATTGGCGAAGAGGATTTAGTTATTACTCCCGAGAATACAGTAAAATTAATAGATTTTGGGCACGGTATTGGTAAATCTGCCTCACCAGAAGAGCTTTCCAAGGGAAAAGTAAATGATCGTAAGGACTTAGCGGATATTTTTCGGGAATTTTTACAATTTGATAGCCACCTATTTAGAACAATCCAACATGAGAATGAAGTCAAGCCGTCGTCATATTTTGAATCATTATTAAAACAATCAGAATTAACAGTAACTGATCTTTTTGAGTTAATTTTAAATATGAATACTAGCCTTAATGAAATTATAAGTATATTTCCACGTATAAAAATAGATTGAAAATACTGAGGTTTTTCTTTAGAGGTACTTAACCCTAACATGGATTGGGATTGCTAAAACAATATAGTGTATTATGATAGAAGCAAAAAGGAGCTGTTATATGAACTGTCCAAAATGCCAAGAAACAAGCTATTACAAGAACGGAAAAGCGATGGGGAGGCAACGATATAAGTGCAAACAATGCGGGTGCAACTTCACACAGT
>JABSQL010000313.1 GCA_013215865.1 Candidatus Margulisiibacteriota bacterium | reverse complement strand
TAAATTACAATCTATCGGTTCCCCACCTGTTTATATGTCTGGTTCAGGTGCAACACTCTTTATTCCCTTCACTCATAAAAGAGAGGCTAATAAATGGGAAAATATCCTACTGGAAATGTTTCCTAAGTATTTTGTATTTCTTTCAAAATCGATCACAAAAGAAGATGTTCAACAGGAATTCAAACCTGTCACACCCGTCACAGATATTTCTTCAGCGCTGTAATACGTTTATATGATGTGATGATAGTTCTCTCGGAAATTTGGCCAGATTTTACTGCAGAAATAATGATTGAACTCACTTCAGCCACAATATCTTTTCCTTGATAATGCGAGTCAGCAAATAGCAGGATATCATTACCCGCATTCACAGCATGAATAATAGATTCTTTCAGTGAAAAGTAGTGTGATATCCCCTCCATTAATAAATCATCTGTCATGACAATATCATCCTGAAATAATATTGGTCTTAAATGGTGTTGTATATGAGAATAAGACAATGATGCTGGTTTATCATCAATATGATAATTTGTTGTATGAGAAACCATGACTATATCGATATTATCGTCTTGTGAAAATTTAAGATAGGGATATAACTCTCTCTCTGTCCATCTATTTGTTATATCAACAATACCTTTATGGGAATCTGTCTGTGAACTTCCATGTCCTGGATAGTGTTTTAATACAGTCAGAATATTCTGGCCGTGATGCGCGTCTACAAATTGCTTTGCAAACATGTATACATTATGAGCATCACGAGAAAAACTTCGTCCGACTCGCCCTATAACCGGCGAGCTGGGATTTACATTAATATCAACGACGGGTCCAAAGTTAAGATTTATACCCAATTGCATCAAGTTCATTGCCATTGAGTCATACATGGCGAATGCTTCACTATTGGAAAAAGAATACCCAACATTCTGTGCAGAAGAAAAATGTTGAAACCCTTTTTCAGGAGACAGTCTTTGCACAGCACCCCCCTCTTGGTCGATACCAATCAACAAAGGAAAAGGCCCTTTTACATGTCGTAATGATGACACCAAGATTTTGACCTGACGGGGCGTTTTGATGGCAGCTTTTAATAAAATGACGCCCCCTACCCGACCACTCTCAATATGTGTTAACAATGTCCTGACACGCGGATTATTGGGGTTATTGTCCGACACACCTACCATCACCATTTGGCCCACCATTTTTTCTAACTTAATGTCCTGTGATTCGGCGTACATAAGTGTATTTAACACCCCATTTCCTATCACGATAATGAATAAATAAATAAAATATTGTTTCATACAGAACAATGTAGCAGACTCAACCAATGATATAAAGTCAGCCTGAGATACAGCATAAGCTTGGACAGATCATTTGAAATTGGGTATTATCTATCTCTATATGAGCAAATTATCTATAAAACTCTCCTCTAAAAATCGTGGCATTCTTCTAATTGGACTAGATTGTTTGATAAGTTGTACGACGCTTTTGTTAGCATTCTCACTCAAAGCACCTTTACAGGATATAACCTCTGTCCTTGTTTCATATTGGTGGTTATTTCCCTTAATTTCTGGTATTCGCATAGGCACATTTCAGAACTTTGGTATGTATGCTTCTCTATGGCGTTATGCATCCATTAAGGAACTAGAAAATGTTATAAAAGCGATTTCATTAAGCTCTCTTATCATTATGATGTTTCTATTTGTATTTAATATCAATTTATCCCCCCGCATATTATTTATTGACTGGGCTCTTAATATCATATGCACCGGTGGGTTTCGAATCGTTCTTAGAATGTACAGAGACCATATTATCATTCAAAGAAATAAAACAATATCTGGAAAACGGGTAAACCTATTGCTCATCGGGGCGGGAGATGCTGGAGAAATGATTTCTCGTGAGATCTTAAGGGTTTCCAGTTTGAAATATCATATTGTAGGATTTGTTGATGATCAAGAAAGTATTTTGGGTCAAAATATCCATCAAATACCCGTTTTAGGAACCACAAAAGATATTCCAAAACTTTCTAAAAAATATGACATTGAAGAAGCCATTATTGCGATTCCCTCTGCAAGAGGCGCAACCATCAGACGTATTCTTACATTATGTGAAGACGCCAGTATAAAATCAATGATAACACCAGGTCTATATGAAATTATTGGCGGCAGAGTTTCAATCAATCAAATAAGAGAAGTTCGGATTGAAGACTTGTTAGGTCGTGATGTGGTCAAAACAGACATTAGCAGCATTTCGAGATATCTTTCGGGATCCACTGTGTTGATTACGGGTGCGGGTGGATCTATCGGTTCGGAGTTGAGCAGACAAATACTTGATTTTTCCCCGAAAAAATTGATCATCATTGATGTGTCTGAAAATAATATGTATCAAATCAAATCTGAGCTATCTCGTCTATCAACAGGAGAGGTCCAAGTGATTGGGTTGGTAGGAGACGTCCGTAATCGTAAGCGTCTTCGTGACATTTTTGAATTATATACTCCTCAAATTGTATTTCATGCTGCCGCGTATAAACATGTTCCTCTAATGGAAGAAAACATATCTGAAGTGGTTGAAAACAATGTATTAGGCACCCAGAATGTATTAGATCTTGCAAAGGAATTCAAGGCCAGCGAATGTGTCCTCATTTCGACAGATAAAGCCGTTTACCCCACAAGTTGTATGGGTGCAACAAAACGTTTAGGCGAGATCATTATGCAAATTGCATCTGACGAGTCTAAAACTAAATTTTCTGCAGTACGATTTGGGAATGTATTGGGCTCTACAGGAAGTGTGGTCCCATTATTCAAAAGACAAATATCTGAAGGAGGACCTTTAACGGTCACCCATCCTGATGTCACCCGTTTTTTCATGACAACAAAAGAAGCCGTCAGCTTGGTTATTCAAGCAGGTGCTTTATCTACAGGTGGTGAAATTTTCATATTAGATATGGGTGAACCTGTTAAAATCATTCATTTAGCAAGAGATATGATTCATTTATCCGGCTTAGAAGAAGGAAAGGACATTGAAATAAAGTTTATCGGGTTAAGAGCCGGAGAAAAACTTGAAGAAGAGCTTATGTTTAACAAAGAAGGTCTAAAAACAACGCAACATCAAAAAATATTCATTACAGAACCGGTAAAGATGAATCGCTCATTTATAAAATCTGACATTCAATCTCTGATTGAAGCTTGCGGTCATAGTTCTGATACTCACATTAAGAACCACCTATTTTCAATCGTAAAACAGGCTCAAACCATACATGTTAAAGCATCATTCTCGCTCACAGAAGATGCGCCCATATCTGTTACTAACTGAATGTATCTATTTTTAGTATCTGTGATCTTCATCCGTTTCTTTTCGGATATTTTTTTCAAGCTGGGAGTGCATCATATAGATTTCCAGTTTAAGAATTTTCTACCGAGTGTCGTCAAAATGATTAAAAACCCCTTTTTCATACTGGCTATTTTTTTTTCAATTGCAAATGTTGTTATCTGGACATTAGGACTCACCCTTTATGATTTAAGCTTTGCTTACCCTTTCACTAGTTTTAGCTATATTCTCATTATTTTAGCTGGAAAATTCATATTTCATGAACATCTAGACAGAAACAAAATGATCGGTATCGTATTCATTCTGATCGGTTCCATGACCCTACTACTCGGATGAAAAAAGTTTTTTTCTTTATTTTACTGCCAATATGCCTCACTGTACTTGGGGAAGTTCTTTTAAAGATCTCTTTAAATGCGCTCAGCAACACATTGTCATTCTCTTCTGCTTTAGGAATTATGACAAACCCTTTTGTTCTCCTATCAATTTTGATTATAATATTGGGCGGTTTGTTGTGGCTTGTAGGTATGTCTAAGTTTGAGCTATCCTTTATGTATCCATTTTTAAGTATTAACTACATACTTATTATGCTGGGGTCCGCTTTTATTCTAAATGAATCTATCAGTATTTACCGACTGATTTCTACTGGATTTATTATAACTGGACTCATCTTTATTACCCGAAGCCCATACTCTGAAGAACATGAATATAACAAATAAGGAGATTAAAAAAATGAACACCTCATCAAATCTGTTAGCCAACCGAGTGTCTGAGATAGAAGAGAGCATTACCCTCAAAATTACAGGGCTTGCCAAAACCCTTCGAAGTGAAGGAAAAAATATTTTGGCTTTTAGTGCTGGCGAACCTGATTTTGATACCCCCTCTCACATAAAAGAATCCGGAATTCGTGCTATCCAGGAAGGGAAAAATAAATATACAGTCGCATCTGGAATTCCTGAACTCAAGGAAGCTGTCTGCCAAAAATTATTACGCGACCAAAATTTAACATATTCCAGTGATCAAATTGTCATTTCATGTGGTGCTAAGCACTCCATATTTAATGTTCTAATGGCCACCATCAATCCCGGTGACGAAGTGATCGTGCCGTCTCCTTATTGGGTCAGTTACCCAGAGCAAATCAAACTATTTGGTGGTCAACCCATCATATTACAAACAACTGAAGAAACCGGTCTAAAGATAACACCAGATCAACTGGAAAAAAGCATCACCCCTAAAACCAAGTTACTTATTCTCAATTCCCCTTCAAACCCTACGGGCATGATATATTCTAAGTCAGAAATTGAAGCACTGGCTGATGTTGTTTTGGCTCATAACATATGGGTCTTGTCAGATGAAATATATGAACACCTTATCTATGGAAACAACACCCATTTTAGTATTGCTCAGGTGTCGCCAGAAATGAAAGAGCGCACTATTTTAGTAAATGGATGGTCTAAAGCGTATGCCATGACAGGATGGAGACTGGGGTTTATAGCTTGTAATCCAGATCTTGCAAAAGCCGTTGGAAAAATTCAAAGTCAGTCAACATCAAATCCCACAACATGTGCCCAGTGGGCTGGCATCACAGCATTAAATGGCTCCCAAAAGGCTGTCAACGACATGAAAGCAGCCTTTGACGAACGACGTCAGTACACCATACAAACACTGAATACAATATCAGGAATAACATGTTTGGAACCGTTTGGTGCATTTTACGCATTCCCTAACATTTCTCAATATTTCGGAAAGTCTGCCCAAGGCGGCACGATTACCGACTCTGTTACTTTTTGCCAATTTCTTTTAGAGGAATCTCTTGTCGCAGTGGTTCCGGGTTCAGGGTTTGGCGCTGAGGGTTTTATCCGATTCTCTTACGCGACGTCTAAGGAAGCTATTGTAGAGGGATTAAACCGACTTAGATCGTTTGTAGAGGGGTTGCATTAAACATCACCCCTTAACACCAACTGAGCCACAGATTCAAAAGGACTTTTGTTTCCCAATGACGCAATAATAGGGTCATATTCTCGAATAGAATCTTGGATGTTTTCCGGGTGCGATAAAACCTGATGAATCTCTTCAGCAATTTTTTGAGGTTTAATTTGATATTGGATATACTCTGACACCACTCGTCTTCCTGCAATAATATTGGGCAACCCTACAAACTCTATAGGTAATCTTAATATATACTTGACAATAAAATAGGTAATGGGGTTTGCTGCTAACAGTATAATGACTGGCAAATGATGAATAACCGCCTCTAAACTGGTGGTGCCTGTTGAACATAACACAAAATCTGTTTGAGAAAAAAGCCTCTCATTCACTTCTACAATCGGTATATCAGATAGGTTGGCTTTTTGGCAGTGTGTGTTTATCGAATCCTTAAAATCAGAAGCGGACAGGGCAATTTGGAAGTGATAATCACACCTTTTTTCTTTCAAAATCTGAACAACCTCTAACATACTCGGCAACAACTGTGTAATTTCTTGCTTCCTAGACCCAGGAAACAATGTCACTCTTTTATAGTGAGACGAGATATGAGGTAAAGGTTTGATGTGATTAATGGGATGTCCAAAATAGCGTGTATGCGATGTGAATTTCTTGTAAAATATCTGTTCTTTTTCATAGATAGTAACAATATCTTGACTATATGATACAATTTTTTTTGCCTTAGAGGATTGATTCCAAATCCAAAAGTTAGGCGTAATAAATGTGATAATGGGAATATTATTCTTCTGAAGAAGTGCTGCAACTTTGCTATGATAGTGCTGAAAATCAACCAACACAGCCTTATCTATGGGTGTTGAAGATAGAAATTTCTCAAACGTTTTTAAAAATAATTGATGATCCCGCCTATGGGCAGCATGTTCTATAAATCCAATAGCGCTTTTAGCTGCTAAATCAAATAAGAATTCATCAGAAATGGCTTTAAGATACTTACCCCCGACACTATAAATATATGAAGAAGGGTTTGTAGCACGTAATTCTTTTGCAAGTTTCGCCCCATATTGGTCCGCAGAAACTTCGCCTGTAATGAGTAATATCTTCATTTAGAAGGATCAATGTCTGTAATTGGATCTGGTATTTTCTTGGTAATTCCTCGAATGGTATCTGCTTTCAGAAAAGATACTAATTGTTCAAGCTCTGGTAGTTCATGTTCAAAATCTTTTATTTCTTTCACTGCTTGAGTCGTATTTAAATCTGTCCGATATAGTAGTTTGAAGGCCTTCTTCATGAGACTGACTTGTTTGACAGACATACCGAGTCTCTTCAACCCAATCGCATTAATTCCCCGAACATATGCAGGGTTACCTTCACATAACATAAAGGGTGGTATATCTTGATACACACCTGTAAACCCCCCTACCATGCTCCCTTTTCCAATTCTAACAAATTGGTGAATACCCGTGATACCCCCAATGGTTGCATAGTCTTCAATGATGGTATGACCGCCCAAAGCAGTCGCATTCGCGATAATAACATGATCTCCTAACTCACAATTGTGTGCTATATGAACATTGGTTAAAAACAAACAATCTGACCCGATTTTAGTGATATTGTTTTTTCCTGTTGACCGATTGATGGTGACATATTCTCTAATCACATTCCTATCACCCATCACAACCCAAGATTTTTCACCCTCATACTTCGTATCTTGGGGTGGTGATCCTATAACGGCTCCGAAATGTATATGACAGTCATCGCCAATTTGAGTCCATTTTTCAATCAGGACATGCGCTTCTAGCTTGGTTCTGTCTCCAATGATGACATTTTTACCAACAATAGAATAGGGACCAATAGATACGTCCTTTCCCAAAATAGCGGATGGATGAACACTCGCAGTCGGATGAATGTTGGGCTTAGATGGTACTTCTGTCAGTGTAAACATAAGTTCCCCTTCACACACCACTTTGCCTTCCACTAATGCTTTCGCACTTATCTTAGCGATACTACCTCCAAATCGTATAAGCTCAACCTCAATACGTAATTGATCGCCCGGTACAACAGGCTTTCGAAATTTTACATGGTTCATTGAAGTAAAAAATGCCACTCGCCCAGATAGACTTTCTCCGCTGAGTACCAAAGCACCGCCCGCCTGAGCCATTGACTCTACAAGAAGGACGCCTGGCATAACAGGGAAATCTGGGAAATGACCATTGAAAAAAGGCTCATTTATACTGACATTTTTAATGGCTACAACGTATTTTCCGGGCTCCATTTCTATTATCCTATCAATGAGGAGCATGGGGTAGCGGTGAGGTAGGATATTTAATATTTCTTTTATGTCTAATGTCATATGTATCCTTTTAAGAAAAATGTCTCATATAGGGTAATCGAGACGCTGTTTCTTGTACAGACTTTGCATTTTTTTTCAATAAAGATGTCATCTTCCAAGTGCCATTCAAAAACGCATTCTGCCTATCATCAGGCAGCCCCACATAAAATACTTCATCCCCAAAAGCCAGTGTTCTTTTGTCTAATGCGAGCTTAAAGCGTTCATTTGGAAAGGCATTTACATGAGCCATAATTGTGTGAAGGTCTTCTTGAGAAATAGTGACTGTGGGAATACCGATCATTTTACAATTTCCTGAAAATATTTCTCCAAAAGATTCTCCAATAATCGCTTTTATACCAAATCGCATAATCGCCTGAGGGGCATGTTCTCTCGAAGATCCACATCCAAAATTTCGCTCTACAAACATGAATGAGGGGTTTTGAAACTGAAGATCATTTAAAGGATGATCCTTCAAAGACCCGTCTTCGTGAAACCGAACATCATAAAACAAATACTGCCCCATCCTTTCAAAGGTAATCTCTTTTAAAAACCGGGCAGGGATCATCCGATCCGTATCAATATCATTCCCTTTTATAGGCACCCCCGTACCTTCTACCACCGTTATTTTACTCATAAAGATACTCTCTTACATCTGCAATAGCACCCTCAATGGCAGCACAGGCAACCATAGCAGGGCTCATTAAAAATGTTCGCCCCATCTGGCTTCCTTGCCTGCCAATAAAATTTCGATTACTGGATGATGCACAACATTGATCTCCTGTTAATTTATCTGGATTCATGGCCAAACACATAGAACAGCCCGCTT
>JABSQL010000312.1 GCA_013215865.1 Candidatus Margulisiibacteriota bacterium | reverse complement strand
TGAGAGACGTATTTATTAAAGGTGAAGTGACTTATGATGCAGATTCTTTATTGTTCGTTATTCGTGCGTCCCAAACAGAGCTAACATCTTTAAATTCAGATCTACAAGGGTCAGAAAGAATAGATGCAAAGAGAGTTATTGTCAAATGTTGTGGATGGACATTAAGCGGCCTCCTTATCGGAACTGTCAATACTCTCTTCTCCATCCACAATGACACCATCAATAAATTGAGCGCCATTCATTACTTTAGCCAACAAGTTGGCACCTTTTAGCCGTATCCATCGTTTCTGGGCATTTTCACATAGCTTAAATACCATTGCTAAAATCGTTTTTCGAGAATAGCATCCCTTTCCCTTATATGTCCTATGACGTACTGTTGCAAAGACCGATTCAATTGGATTGGTTGTACGCAAATGAATCCAATGTTCTGCTGGAAAATCATAAAAAGCCAGCAGCTTTTCCTTATCTCTTTCCAAACATGATGCTGCCTTTGGATATTTAGCCTTGTACCGATTCACAAAGCGCTTAATTAATGTGTTCGCATCTTTACGTGTCGGTTGCATCCAAATTTCTCGCAATTCTACTTTAGCTTTTCCTTGTAAAGATTTTGGTAGTTTGTTCAAAACATTTCCTGTCTTATGGAACCAACATCTTTGGTGCTGTGTGGTCGGGAAAATTTCAGTCATAGCTCCCCAAAATCCCAATGCACCATCGCCCATAGCTAATTTAGGCGCAATCTTAAGTCCTTGTGCTTGGAGGTCTTGTAATACATCCTTCCAAGACTCCTTACTTTCTCGAATGCCTGTTTGCATTGTTAATAATTCTTTTTCTCCTGTTTCAGTAACGCCAATAATCACCAAAACACAGGCTTTAGCATCATCCATTCTCGCTTTTAAATAAATACCATCTGCCCACCAATAAACATATTTTTTATCCGATAGGTCACGTTTAGCCCATCGCTCCTGCTCTTGCGTCCAGGTTGCCTTTAAGCTGCAGATAACGTTGGGCGAAAGATTCTTGGCGTTTTCTCCCAGCAACGGTGCTAATGTCTCTTTAAAATTAGGTGAGGATACACCATTAAGGTATAGCAGTGGCAGAAGCTCTTCTATGCTCTGACTGCGTCTCATGTATTTAGGGACAATGGATGAAGTGAAGCCGATGCCATCATCCTGTCTGTTTCTGTCATTGACTCTGGGTGCCTTAACAGGAACATTGCCTATACCAGTTTGAATATTTCGCTCAGGAAGGTAGCCATTACGAACAAATCTTTGCCTACCTTCTTTGTCCTTCTCTTCTTCATACTTCTGCATGAATTCATCGACTTCAGCGCCAATAGCTGCAGCCAGTAAAGTTTGTGCACCTTGTTTTATCACATCTGTTAGTAAATCTTTAGGTGTCTCAGTTTTTTGTATTGCCGGACTATTTAATGCAATAACGTTATCTTTATTTTTACTCATAGCAGCGCTTCCTCTTGATTTGTAATTTATCAAAATTACACTTCCAATCAGGATACACCGCTTAATGCCAGTTAACAAACTATGTTTGACATCCACAACTTTAGACTATAACTCTACCAGGTATGGTCACTAACCTCTTAACTTTCTTATCAAGAACTTCATGTTTTTTTACCACTTTTTTTAATTCCTGCTCTGCAGCTTCAATTTCCTTTTTAATGGCTGCCACGGCTTGATCCAGTGAAGATGCCACAAAAC
>JABSQL010000311.1 GCA_013215865.1 Candidatus Margulisiibacteriota bacterium | reverse complement strand
TGGGTCATGTGGATCATGGAAAGAGTACCCTTATTGGTCGCTTATTGGCCGATACTCACTCCCTTCCAATAGGGAAGTTAGACCAAGTAAAAGCGATTTGTCAGGCAAATGCAAAACCTTTTGAGTATGCGTTTTTACTAGATGCACTCAAGGATGAACGGTCCCAGGGCATTACCATCGATACAGCCAGAATATTTTTCAAGACGCAAAAGCGACACTATATTATTTTAGATGCACCAGGTCATATAGAGTTTTTGAAAAATATGATCACCGGTGCCGCCCGTGCAGAAGCCGCAATACTGGTCATAGATGCGAAAGAGGGTGTTCAAGAAAATTCTCGACGTCATGGGTATATGATGGCGATGCTGGGTATTAAGCAGTTGGTTGTGGTCATTAATAAAATGGATCTCGTTGGATATGATGAGGCCATCTTCCATAAAGTGAGAGAAGAGTATCTGTCATTTCTATCTGAAATTGATTTAGAGCCGTTATCCGTTATTCCTGTTTCTGCTCGGGAAGGGAAGAACCTGGTTCAGAAAGCATCCGAAATGGCCTGGTATTCAGGTAACAGTATTTTAGAGCAAATAGATTTGTTTCAATCAAGACCGAAAACAGAAAATATACCCTTCCGCTTTCCGGTTCAGGATATTTATAAATTTACAAAAGAAAAAGATGATCGCAGAATCATTGCAGGTACGCTTGATACAGGAATGGTCAAAGTAGGGGATACGGTTCAGTTTTTACCCTCTGAAAAAACATCTACCATTAAGACCATTGAGGGATTTAATACCCCAGAAACCAAGCAATCACGTGCAGGTCAGGCAACGGGTTTCACTTTAACAGAGCAAATTTACATCAAGCCTGGTGAGTTGATGGTACCCTCTTCTGATTCCGCAATACAAGTCGGATCAACGTTTAAAGCCAATGTGTTTTGGTTGGGGATTCGGCCTTTGGTGATGGGAAAGAAATATAAATTGAAAAGTGGTGCCTCACGACAGGTATTATATTTAAAGCATATTGAAAAGGTGTTAGATGCCTCTGATTTAAGTACCAATACCACC
Organism: Candidatus Margulisiibacteriota bacterium; assembly: GCA_013215865.1. Lineage (GTDB taxonomy): Bacteria > Margulisbacteria > Marinamargulisbacteria > DT-59 > DT-59 > DT-59. The sequence goes on along the minus strand of JABSQL010000311.1, from coordinate 441 downwards.
AAAGACCAAGTGAACCGTCATGACGTGGCCACTGTGGTGTTTCAGACCGTAAAACCCTTTGCATTTGATACAGAAGGACAATTTGAAAACACCTCTCGTTTTGTCATCATTGATGATTATGAAATTATGGGTGGGGGGATCATTCTTGAAAATCTAACCAACTCAAATACACACACAGACGATACCATTCAGAAACGTGAATTTGAATGGATACGGAGCCGCATTTCTTCCGATGCACGGGCTCAGAAGTTTCAACAGAAACCCATGGTCATTATTTTTACGGGTCCCAAAGAAATAGACCGCGTCGAAATGGCTTTGAAATTGGAAGAAGATTTATTTCGAATGGGGAAGGGCGTTTACTTTTTGGGGATCTCTAATCTCCTCAGTGGGCTTGATTCTGATATTCATGGTCGCGGCGTGGAAGGAAGAGATGAACATATC
>JABSQL010000310.1 GCA_013215865.1 Candidatus Margulisiibacteriota bacterium | reverse complement strand
GCCAGCCCGTGAAACCTCCCGCACCAAACGGCCGCAAACTGGACCGGCTTTTTATTTTTAGAGTCATTTTAAAAACAAAAATAATCGCACGGATTCTACCTGGATATTTTCGTCTTCGGCCTATGCGCCATCGGCGCAAACGAGTCGAGTTTTTCCGCCGTAGAGTTAGATCCATTTGGAGTAACCAGAGGTGACTATTCCCCAACTAAAAACCGCCCATGACAACAACAAACAAAACCAAGATTAAAAAAGTTATATTGCATATCGGTTCTGAAAAAACAGGCTCAACATCTATACAGATGCTTCTCAGAAAAAGTCAGAAATTGCTACTTTCCAACGGCATCCTCTACCCTTCAACCCTTTCGCACGACCTTCATCATGCAATCTTTTGCTCATGCTTTACAGCAGAAGCCGACCTCCTGCAATATAACCTCGGACGCGACCGCATTCAAGTGCTTCTAGAGCGAGACAAAGGCTATTTATGCGCATTCGAAAAATTGCTCCTTGAAACGCACGCCCACACGGTCATCTTATCCTATGAAGGTTTCTGGCGTCTTACTGAAGACTCCCTCAATGAAGTGAGGGCGTTTTTAGAAAACTACTGTGACGAAATCAAGATTGTATTTTATGCTAGGCCGCCTCTCGCCTATGCCAAAAGTGCAATGAGCCAGCGAGTAAAAATGGGCAGGCGAGTCGGAGAGAACGACGACTTGTTCTTCGTTAATTACCAAGACATCCTGGACAAATTTGGTCAGGTGTTTGGAAAATCTCAAATCGATGTCCGGCTGTTCTCCAAAGAGACTCTTCCCGCCGGAAACGTCGTCTTAGATTTTCTATCCTTGCTGAACCTGCCGAAACGTACGGCAGAGAAAGTGATCCGCAAAGGGCGCAATCGAAATGCGTCCTTGTCGCAAGAGGCTTGGGCGATTGGCGACAGAATAGCCGAGCTTCTAGATGGCTACGTGCCGCCCAATGAGTTCAATAACAAAAGAGCCTTTGGCCTGCTGTTCCTGCCTGCAATCAAAGGTCAAAAATTTCAACTGACTGATTCGCAGCAAAAAACAATACTAGAGCTTACCGAGCCGCAGACTGAATACCTCGCCAGAGAGTTTGGCATCAACATTCAGGAGCGTCTTCACACAGGCCACAAACCGTTAAGGATATCGAAAGATACCGTTGATTATACGGCAAGGGCTCTACTGAGGCTTTTAGTGCCGGAATTCAACCCGCCAACGGAGACTCCAGCACCCAACGGCTGCAATCTAGATCGATGTTTTATTATTAAAGTCATGCTAAAGACGAAAGTACTCGTCATAGCTCTCCCCGCATATCGCCGTCTTCGTTCTGTGCAGCGTCGATTTAATTGAAATGGGATAGGGCCGTATCTTTAATAGAAAAGTTAACTTGTCAGTACCTTTAAACTTTCTGTACACCGACGTTGGTTGTATGATGATTGCCATATGTAGATCAATTTGATGTGGGTATTTTATCTAATAAATTGCAGAGAGTAATCGTTATAAAAACGTTTTTAAAACATGTCTGAGAACAATCTTTCAGAAAGAAATTTGATTTTCTTTGCGGGCCCCATTATTGGCCTGGGTCACTTTTTGACCAGTGTTTCAATTTACAAACACTATGCCTTTGAACACGGTCGCACGTTTCATATTGTTTGCAAAAATTGGAACATGGCAATCGATCGTACGTTAGATGTTGATCCACTGTTCTCCTTTATGGATCAAGAGGCCATTTCCCAAGTAAATGTTTCCTATCGTTCGGTCATGAGCTTACTGGAGGCTTCCAAACAACAACAACGTACAACCCTGGTGACCGCTGATCGGGATGTTTTGAATTCGAATTCTGCAGAACAATTTATTTTTATGCATGAAAGCCTCGATTTGCCGGGACAGAACATAGCTGAATGGATGGAAAGTCGGACATTTAGGAAGAACCACTTGAACGCAAGCAATGACCATCATGCCGATAACATTTTGATATTCAATGCGCCTGCAGTGCACGATCGGAGTAAGGACTATAAGCCTTACGATCAATACAATGGCTTCGCACCTTTTTCAGGTAATTTTGGTGCTGCCGACGCTGTCGTTCTGGATGAGAGTATCGGTTTGCATATTCGTCACGGCAATGGGGAACATCTGCATAACAGGGTTGAAGGTGGGAGTCG
>JABSQL010000031.1 GCA_013215865.1 Candidatus Margulisiibacteriota bacterium | reverse complement strand
AGTTTTATAGAAATTAAATTGGAGACAGCCTACGATATGGATTCTAGATTCAGGGATATTATGAAGTTCTATGGCTTCTTTCTTCATAGTATGATTCCACACAAGCAGATTATTAATCTGTCCTGGGATATAGCCTCTAGAAGGTAAATTGTCCCAGCTATGGACCATAATATTCACAGGGACTTTTTTACTGCAAAAGGCAAGAATGGCTTTATCGAAATTGATATCCGTTGAAAACAGCAGAACTTGGTCATAATGCTGAATGCGTTTCTTGATATTTTTAGGAAGTATCATACTCATGGGATAAGATGGAAAATGAAATGGGTTCTTAAATATCCCAATGATAGTTGCGGAAATATATAGTATAAAAAATTTAATTGGGTTTTTCTCTTTATCCCTCTGAACATATTTGAACATGGTTTTAGTCCGGTGTTTTTGATAGAAGCTGTAGTATTGGATGGTGTTTAATATAGTTACTAATTTGTAAAAAAATGAAGTAAGTATTGTAGATTTTATTGCAATAAACGAAATATTTCTCTTAATAAGAAGCTTTTTGAGGGCCTGATCTATATCCAATAGAATGATATGAATATCAAGATTCTTACTCAATTCTTGTAGTAGTCCTGTGAGTAGAACATTCCGAACAGACATCCCTGTGAATAAGGAGATTAAGAGTTTAGGTTTAGACGCGTTCAAAATGTATATCAATACCAATAATAATATTGCTGAAGTGGGATGCCAGAAATCCCAAACACCACTTTAATACGGGATTATAGACAACAAAAGAACGGGAGATAATGGGTAAATTAACATAGGGTCTCAGAAACCCAACTACAAACCCTTGTTTCGCTATTTTGAATCTTGCTTTTGAATAATAGGGCCGATTTTTACATCGCCGATGAGTTGGATCAAAAAATTGGAATGTAAATTCATTGAATTGATTTTTATGAGTGGGATCCGTAATCGCTTCGAAGCTATTCCAGTAGGGGACGGCAACGAATATCTTCCCTCCTGGTTTCATTATGCGATGTAATTCCTCCAATGTTTTTATAACATCAGAAACATGCTCTAACACATCTTTCATATACACTTCTTCAAATACTTGGTCTTCCCAAGGCCAGGGAAACTGGTCAAGATCGTGGGTAACATCAACGCCAGGAAGGCTTACAAGATCATGATTTACCCAGCCCTTTTTAATCACATGACCACAACCAATTTGTAGTTTTTCCATAGTGTCAGATTATAAGGTTAATATGCCTTAAGGGCAAACTACGAGATGTCAGTTGTAAAATGTATCGGAAAACCCTAGAATGTTCTCATGTATTGTCAAGTTTGTAATGCGAATAGCCTTAAGCCCGTGTCTGAAATTCAATTGAAAACGGCTAAAGGATTTGTTGCCACGCCCATTTCCAAATGCATTGATTGTGGAACCTATAACCGAAATTGTGATTATGAAAGCTCAGACATTAAATCTCATTTTGACGTTGTTTCGTATAACAATATAGACAATGAGACCCATTATTATAACAGTAGAAAGCACTTCTATTCCTTTATTTTGAAGATAATAGAAAAGTATAGCAGAACTCCCTTTAACAGGTCTCGCCTCCTAGACATAGGGTGTTCTTATGGGCATATGATGGAGTATTTTAAGCAGAAAAATATTTCTGTTACAGGGTTGGAAATTGTAGACAGCTTAAGGAATAGGCTCTCTGAAAGAGGGTATAGCGTTTTCAAGTACTTTGATGATTTGCCAAAAAAGAAATCTTTCGATGTGATTTCGTTTGTCGATAGTTTGTATTGTTTTGAAAATCCTCTTAATATTTTAGTGTCAACTGAAAAAATACTGCATCATGATGGAATTCTTATTTTACGAATAACGAATCGAACGCCGATACTTAATATTCTAACTTTTTTCAATAAGCCGATTCCATATGCTTTTTTTGGAGATTGTAAACATAGTTTTAGTTATAAGGGGGTAAAAATATTGTTAGAAAAAGCAGGGTTCGAAATACATAAGATATTCTATCAGGAGAAAGGTAAGCATGTTCCGTTTGGTAGACATTACCAGCAACAACTAAAGTGGCTGTATTATAAAATATCTCCTATTCTAAGCTCAATATTCTCTGTTAAATGGTCGCCTGGCCTGATTATTGTCTGTAAAAAGAGAAAATACTAACCCGGTTGTAGCTTGTTTGCAGATGCTTTTTCTTTATAGTACTTAAGCGAAAGTCCGCAACCTATTCCCCAAATAATCCAAATATAAACCTGAAAAAAATATTCATTAAATAGTGACATGATCATCACAATCATCCAGATAGATAAAAAAAGCTTTCTTTCTTCTTGTATACCATTTTTCTTGAAAATATGATGCAAATGTAACATCAAACACATTAACAAGGAAAATCCAATGAGTCCTAATTCTGCAAAATAGGAGATGAAAAAATTATGGGATTTTCCTTTGAATGGCAAGTTTAACTTTTCTTTGCCCTTCAAGTAATTGTGCAACCCAGGCCCAGTACCAAACCAAAAGTGGGCCTTAATCAGTTCAAGACCTTGTTGTAAATATACAATGCGTTTGTAACTCCTCAATTGGTATAGATTCGACTCGTTTGCTTTCATGGCTTTGTATAAGACCCCAAGGTCCGAAAATCGAGAAACAACCGTTCCACCTAAAGGAGAAAATAAAAGACATATGCCAAGAATGATGCTAAAAATGAATGCAGTTCTTTTCTTTGATATGGTATTTCTTTTCTTGTTGCTATAGAAAATAGTATAAAAGTACTGGCCCATAAAATAACCAATAATCCCCATTCGGCTTCCAATGAATATAATACAGACTAAAAATACTATATTAGTGACTATGAAATTCTGTTTTGATATCATTGATTTTTCCCGTGCATAGCAGAGAATAATAGATGCAAGCACCATCCAAAAAGCGGTTCCATTTCGATTCATCATGGGTATAAAATTCGCGCTACTCGATAATCCGGTCAAAAACTTTACGATCCCTATGATGGCGCCAATCTGTGTGATTTGGACTAACTTCAGAAACATAGTATTGATGGTGTCTTTTTTAAGTTTTGAAACAAAGTGTGCAACAAGAAACAAGAACATAAAATTCATTAAAAACATTCCTACATAGGGAATTGTTTTTAATAAAGTGCTTGTGTTCAAAATCCAGGTGAATAATATGTAAAACGAAATCATAGCAGTAAAGTGAAAAAGAGTTAAAAAATATTTATTAATTTTAATTTTGTGTTTAAAAAATATTGCTAGTAGAAACGAAAAAAATGGAAAAAAAGAGATGGGGATTCCTCCCAATTTCATGTCATCTCCACCAAGATAGTCGACAAAAGCAAGAGGGATAATAATGAGCATAAATGCCATGGGGAAAGCATATAATAGATTCTTTCGTCTTTTTCTTGCCCAACAAAATAGGATAAGTGAAAAAACCAAATAAACAATCCCATAGGCAAATTTTGTCATTTTACTTTCACAATATGTAAATTAAGATTCATAGATTAGGTGAAGTCTGATAGTTGAAACATATGATTCTGGGGAATGTTTTTGTTGATCACCTTTCCAATCAATGACTGATAGCTGTAAGCTGGGATTCCACTCCCCGGTTTTTTAAATGCGAGATCAGAATCTTGAATATTATGACCTTTGGGTAGGTTAGAAGCTGAAACAATAGATTTTTCAAACGTTTGCTTCATGATTGTCAATTCACTGGCCTTTTGGTCTTTATTAACTGTGGAGTGAAGAGATGTTTCTATATCTCGTATCGCTTTAACAAGTTTCTTAAACTCATGAGGCTCAGTTGCATTCATGGCATCACTTCCATACATTCTTTTTGAAAGAGTGAAATGTTTTTCGATAACAGTCGCTCCCAAAACTACCGCTGCGACTGGAATGGCAGTCCCAAGAGTATGGTCGGAATAACCGATAGGCAAATTAAACCTTTTTTTCATCTCAGATAGTATATTTAGCCCTGCATTTTCAGGAGGGCATGGGTACTCAGATGTGCATTGAAGAATGGTGAGATCACTGGAACCATTTAATTTTAAAGTCTCCACGGCCCTATCAAGCTCATCCCAAGAACTCATGCCAGATGACAACAGAACAGGTTTATTCGTTCGTAAAATTCTTTTAAGTAATGGCAGGTTGGTCACCTCACCAGAAGGAATTTTATATTCCTGAATACCGAGATCTTCAAGTAAATCAACAGCTTCAATTGAAAAAGGGGATGATATGAATCTGACATGACATTCCTTTTCAGCAAACTCTTTTAATTGTTTGTACTGGCCAAGATTAAATGCCGTACGTTCGAAATATTCTTTTCGACTTTCGCCGGTAAAATAAGGTGGGTTGGGTGCATTGGGAAGACTTTCGGCTTCAAAAATATGGGTTTGAAATTTAACAGTGTCTACTCCACACTCAGCTGCAGACTTGATAAACTGCTTTGCAAGTCCCACTGAGCCTTCATGAGTATTACCAATTTCAGCAATGATGTTTGTGTGTTGTTTTTTAGAGGGTGTCATGAGCTAATTGTTTCTTTACAATGGTCTGTGCTGCTTTTTGCATAATATTTAAGGCGTGGTCTATTTCAGAGGCATTTACCAGTAGGTGAGGGCGTAATCGGATACTTTTGTCTCGAGTTGGGTTGCAGATCATCTGATTTTCTCTTACTATTTTCATGAATTGATTTCGCTGTTCAGTGGTTTCAAAATCAAATCCCACCAGAAGTCCACATTGTCGTATATTTTGGATGTTTGGAATTGATTTAAGTCCGTTGTAGAGCCGTTTGCCCATCGCAACCACATTTTCAAGTACACAGTTTTGTTGATATGCTTTCATAATGTACATGCATCGAATCATGTCAATAATATCAGCATCCCAAGTGACTTCAAGACGAATAGGGGTTTCAAAAATCCGTGCAAACTTTTTCTTCACCATGATTCCTGATAGCTGAGTTTTTTTGCCAAAAGCGACAATGTCAGGCTCAATAGGTAAGTGTTCGAAATACCATGTCTTACCAGATCCTCCAAAGCCAATTTGGATTTCATCAAAAATAAGTGGAATATTATACTCATCTGCAATACGTCGGATTCCTATGAAGAAAGAATTTGGAAAATACCTATCCCCAAACGTACACTGAATCGGCTCAACCAATATAGCAGCTATGTGACGATCATTCTTGATTAGGGTAGTGATGTCATTAAGTACTTGCTGGACCTTTTCCTCTCTGATTATGGATTGGTTATTTTTATATTCTATGATGGGGTTGGGGAAGGGTTCCCAAAATTTTCCAGGTAGGCCTTCTAAGCGTTGACTCACTGGAAAGAAACGGTCTGTTACAATGCCGCCATAGCTATTAATGCCATGAAAACTGCCCTTGAAATTAATAAATCGAGGTTGCTGAATCTGGGTGTAGTCAATGGCCGTTTTAAGAGCGGATTCTATAGCCAATGCACCTGTGCATGTGTAATGGTAATGGGTGAAAATACCTTTCGATGTGTATTGGCGGAATTGATGATCAAATCGTTCAGCTTCGTCAGAAAGCATTTCACAGTTGGCTACCTTGATAGACGATACACGCCTTATATCTTCTTGAAATTCGAGTGTTGAAAAAATAGGGTGGTTATATCCAATTGCCAATGTCGAATACTGTCCAAAAAAGTCAAGGTATGATTCCTGAGTGATTTTATCATATACATATGAACTGTTGCTTTTTTCAAAATCAATTTTTATGCCAAAAACTGAGCTTTTACTCATGATATTATCTTAATTATTAGCAACAGTATGTTCCCTTCGGTGAGAATAAGAGTTCGTATCATATACATGATCAACATCATTTCGGCTAACAGCTAAACGTATGGCCATTTTTTCTCCAATTGCAGTTATTTTATGTTGACGATTCCTTTCAATGAAAACAAGGTCACCTTCTGTCACTTTCTTGACCTTTCCCTCAATTGTCCATTCCCAGTCACCTTTAACAATATACCACCACTCATCCCAATCTGGATGATAATGCAGCCGGTTCCCTTCACCAGGTAATTGTGCAATAAGAGTGGCACTATTTGAGGGTGAGTTAACAATAGTGTGTGACCAACTTGCTAGATCCCCTTTTTTGTTAATAATTGCTGATAAAGATACACGCTCTTTGTTATAGTCCAGCATGGTATTATGAGCAACGCCATCTTCAGTTAGTATTCGTTCTCGGTCGGAATCTGCAATTTCCTGTATTTGACAAGGAGTGTAGTATTCCGGACTTTTAGGTGGCATTTCCAAGGCAAGAGCAACGGCTTCAGCAAGTTGAAAGTCCGTTTCACGGTCAATATCCACTGTTGAAAACCCATCCAATACATAGTATCCAATGGTTCCATCTCCACCATGATAAGCCGCGCCAAAGGTGTCAATATTTTGACGGAAACGATTGACTTCCCACCCCATTAGCCCACAAGCATAGGGTTGAACGGGTTTAAGGTCTTGAGAAGGCGGCGTCTTCTTTTTTTGATCAAAGTTTATTGCCTGATTATTGTAGATGCATTCAATCTGGTCGTTTCTGACGGAGATAAATGTTTCATGTTTTTCTTCTGCCATGTTTCTTGTAAATTGTTGAATATCTTTGGAAGTAATAAATGGGGATGTAGGGAGGAGTTGTATGAGAATATCAGTATCTATGTGATTAATGAAATCAAGTGTGAAATCATCATTTGTTGCTGAATCTGACGCAAGAGATTGAGGTCGATGATAAAACTTTACATTATAATGTTCCGCTATAGATTTGAAAATTTCTGATTCCGAATTAATGTAAATATCGTCAAATATATTTGCATTAGTGGCCGATTCTATAATGTATGCAATCAATGGTTTTCCGTTTATTAGTCTTAAGTTTTTATTTTTTACTCGTTTGCTTCCCATTCGAGCTGGAATCATAGCGATAGTTTTCAACAGTTTCTCCTTTTCTACACGACCTTGTATTCAGCTTTTCCTATCAGTAAGTCACACACAGTTAGCAGCCAAATTTGATGGGTATTTTCAATAATATTATAGGCAGAACTATCCACCCAAAAATTGAGGTCTCCCAACGATTTTAAAGGATTATCTGGTAAGAATCCTGTGAATGTTACCACATAGTAACCTTTTTCTTTTGCAAATTTAGCAGCACTCACAACATTAGGCGATTTTCCACTAGAACTAATTAGTACGACGATATCCCCTTCATTTCCATAAAAACCAATGGCACGTGCTACCCAATCTTCATAACCATAATCATTTGCAAAGCATGTAATTAACCCAGCCTCATTAAAATTGATAGCCCTCACGCCCCCCTGTTTAGTGAAATCTACTGCACAATGGCTTGAGATGGATGCACTTGCCCCATTACCTGCGAACATAATTTTATTTGTCGAGTCCTTAATTTCAATAAGTTTCTTTTTAAATGAAATGAGCTGAGAAGTGACATTGGTTTGAAACAATGACTTTTGATATAAATCCAAATATGATGAAATAAATACGTGATCGTCCATTTACAAGGTCAGTTCCTTTTTGGCTTGGATTGTATCAACCTTTTGCAAATTTGGTAACTCATCAGGATTAGAAGAGGCATAAATTTTGTCAATAACTGTCATTAAATTTAAGGCGTCTTGACTTGAACCAACATGAACAGGACGATTTTCTTCAATAGCCTTGAAAAATTCGTTGATTTCTCTTGCCCAAGATTTATCAGAGTGATATGTTTCCATTCTTTCATCTTCCCATGTTGCTGCAGGTGCGGTCGATCGGCTTTTCGCAATAGTAAGGGTTTCATCTCCATAAGTATTTGAGGATGTTTTAAGTCCATTTAATACCATATAACCTCTTTCCAGAAATATTTCGATCGAGAATAAATGGCGCCACTGTGTCATGGTTGAGTGGAGAGAGGCGACCATACCGGTTTTACTATTTTTTAATATGGCAAATACATTATCTTCTACTTCTAAATGCCAATATAAATTTGAAACAGTCGCATGGACATTATCAAATTGGCCCCCTAAATAGAGAAAAAGATCTAACATATGAATTCCTTGATCAATTAATATTCCCCCGCCAGCCAACTCTTTTTTAGATCGCCAATTGTTATAAAATGCCTGATCCACACTCTTTCCATAACGACCTCTCATCCATAACACTTTTCCATATTCAGAACTGTCAATGAGAGATTTCATCTTTTGTATGCTGCAGTGATGGCGGTGGTTAAAGCCATACATTAAAACCTTTTGAGATGCTTGTTCAGATTTTCGTATATCATCCACATCTTTGGCCGTAAAAGCAGGTGGTTTTTCACAGAATACATGTTTCCCTTTATCCAAACAATTAATAGTCAGAGGTTTATTCAAAAAGTTAGGCGTGCAAATAAAAACAGCATGAATATGTGGATTGTTTATGATTTCTTCCGTAGATTGTGCCTGGTGAAAACAGGTATCAATGGGTTCAGGGTCAAAAATAGAAATAACCTTGCCCAGTGCGGATTCTTGAATTGCCTTTGCACGTATTTGTCCCATTTTACCAAACCCAATGATCCCAATATTAATCATTATGTAGATCTCCTATCATTTTATCTATGTCTTGGCGACATCCCAATAAAAAGTCTCGACAAGTACTTGCGACATGCGGGGTCATATAGAACCTATCAGGATGGAATTGTGCAAGATTTCCAGTATAAGGCTCTTTCCAGAAGACATCAAAAGCGGCTTTAATATGATGGGATTCTATGGCTTTAAAAAGAGCCTCTTCGCTCACAATAGAGCCTCTTGCTGTGTTGATGAGAGTCGCGCCCTTTTTCATAAGGGTAAGTTTTTCTGAATCCATAAAATGAATGTTTTCAGGAGAATTCGGAATATGTAATGAAATACAATCCGCTTTTGGGATTAAAGATAAAAGATCCGCTGGAGAATTTTCGAGAATATCATACGTGATGACATTTATGAAAAGACTCATTTTTTGAGCCACTCGTTTACCAATATTACCTTTTCCAATGATCAATAATGTTTGGTGTTGCAGTGGGGAACGATCAATTTTCTTCCAAGGCTGAATAGTTCCTGTATTTTGGTATAACATTCTAAATATTAGGCTACATGTAAAATTAGCTGTTTCTTCAAAAATGATGTTGACCGTATCTGTGCTGGGGAAGCGAACGGTAATTTGCCGTTTTTCAGCCTCGGCGATAGGCACATTGTCTTTTCCGATACCCGCTCTGAAAATACCTTTCAACTTTGGAAATTCATTTAGCTCTATGGATTTGCTTCCCAGTAATGCAATATGCGCATCTTCTTTAGTATCTGTGAATACCAGGCCTTCATCATATCCACTTAAGGTTTCTGTATTTTTCCAAATTTTCATGCGGGTTCAAGTGCCTCACTATATTTTCCATATACCTTGCTAAAATAGCTTTGAATGAGGGAATCTGTCTTCTCATCAAAAGGCAAATAGGTTTTTTCAACAGTTCCAAGCGATATGGGGAGGATAAAGCAATATGCATTCGAGGTGTTTTTTTTATCATGCTTAAGGGCATCAAAGAATATATTCTTGTCTACTTTCACACAGTCTGATTTTCTTATATTTTTTTCATGGATGCTATTCAAGAATTGGTATTGGTCTTCCGATATGTGTCCAATTTTAGCTGCCATATAATTTGCGAAATCGGCTCCAATTGTAACAGCTATCCCATGAGGCATTCCAAAGTGGGTTGCTGCCTCAAGCGCATGGCCAAATGTGTGTCCAAAATTGTAGGTAAGCCTGGGGCCGCTATCAAACTCATCCTTCATAATCATAGTTGCTTTCATTGATAATGCACGGTACATGGCTTTATCTCTTAGAGGTTCTGAATCTGGGAAATTTTGATCAATATATTCCACTGAGTCCATCCCTGAAATAAGGTGAACCTTTAAAATTTCACCAATCCCAGAGCGTATATCTTGTTCTGTTAAGGTTTTTAAATAATCAGATACAATGCATATATTCTGAGGGGGATAAAAGTTTCCAATTTGGTTTTTCCATTGACCCATATTCAGGGAACTTTTTCCCCCAATACAGCTATCTGCTTGAGCCAATAAAGTAGTGGGCACAAATGTCCATGAAATGCCTCGAAATAATATCGAAGAAGCAAATGTCATGATATCTTGAATGACACCACCGCCAATAACTAAGATAGAGTCACCACGCTTGAAACCAATGCGTAACAATTTATTGCATATTTTAAGGCTGGTTTCAGCTGTCTTAACCGTTTCAGCGGCTTCTTGTGTGATGATATGTGAAAGTTTTCCAAATGTATCAGAACAATGCCCGTAAAGATCATATACGTTTTGATCCACGACAGCTATGTTATGGGTGGCAAATAAGGCTTTGTATCCAGGGTCGTTTATGCCATGAAAATGGACAGTATAGTCTTTAATATGAGATGAAATATTAATGGTATTATGCAACTAAATACCCTCCGTCTACCACTAGAGTTTGACCCGTAATATAGGTATTCAGATTGCTTGCAAGAAATAAAATGGAGGGCGTAATGTCATGAGGTTCTGCCAATCTTCCAAGAGGAATCCGGTTTGTTATTTCAGCCATCCCTTTATCCCCAAGCATTCGTGCTGTTAATTCTGTTTTAACAAAACCGGGGCAAATAACATTGGCAAGAATACCCTCTTTTGCTAGGTCAAGTGCAACCGCTTGCGTCTGTCCAATGAGTCCTGCTTTTGAGGCGGAATAACTGGATCTCTGTTGACGGGATCCTACTCCAAAAACAGAAGATATATTGACGATTCGTCCGTATTTGTGGTGAGCCATGATGGATGACACTTTAGAAGTGAGTTTTGCAGGTCCCAATAAATTTACAGACATCACCTTTTCAACTTCAAGAGGCTTAATGTTTCGTATATCTGAAATAATATTTATTCCTGCATTATTAATGAGAACATCAATCTTGGGATGGTCTTTTTTAGCTTGCTCAAAAAACGCCTTGATAGAAGAGTCATCAGATAAATCGAGTGTGTAAAAGGATGTGTTTGGAACGTGATGAGGCGCCGATTTTGTCGTGCCCGTGTAGACGACATGGCAACCGCATTGAGATAAGGACTTTACAATGTTTTCCCCGATCCCCCTTGTTCCTCCCGTTACAAGAGCAGTTTGGCCTGAAAAGTCGAAATTAAAAGTAGGTGTATCTGTCATCTTATTTCCTATAGGCCCTTAGTGTAAGTGATACATATATATTTGACAACCTCATTTGAGCAGAGATTCAACTAATTTGTGCGGCTTTTCTAGACTTAAAAAGTGACAAGTTCGTGAACCTATGAATGAAACATATCCTGAATAAGTGAAACCCAATAAGCGCTAATAGACTGATTGCTAGTGGGTCAGCTATCCAATCTAAATCGATATATTTTAAAATGGCCATAATATGAAACACAACTACGTAAGGGGTTATTATTTTTTCAATAAATGCTTCTGGATGAAGTTGAGATTTTTTTGCCCAATAAAGCCCCATATATACTAAAGTTCCTACCCACATAGCTATTATACCGCCAGCAGCTCCTATGCGTGGTATTAGTAACAACGAGGCTATTACAATGATAATTGCTTGTATAACAGTCATGCCCAATAGATATCGGGTCTTCTGATGAAATACAATGATTTCTGCATGTCCCATAAACGGTAACACAATAATAAAAACACAAGTGTATAAAACAACTAATGGATAGGCCTTATCAAAAAGTCCGTTTGTTAATAAATGGATAATTATTTGTCCAAAAAGGATAATTAAAGTCCCACCAGCTAACGTTATGAGTCCCCATGTAAAAAGTATTATTTTTATGTTTTTTGCTTGGAGATTTTTTTCTGAAAGACCTTTGAAAATAGAAGGCTGGAAGCTCTTGGAAAAATTGGTATCAAAAAGTTCGTAAATTTGGTTGAATCGGCCTGAAAAGTTGTATATGGCAAACTGGGAAGCACCAAACAAAGTAGCCACAAATACTTTGTCAAACTGTCTTCGAATTTGATTAAATATTGAACGGATAAAAATAGGGCTACCAATATTTAAAATTAACTGAGAATGCTTTTTTAAAGGGCAAATTGTCAAGTTAGGTATTAAGATAATGAATCGAATACTGGCAAATATAACTTCAACCATAACATTCGCCATAATTATCATTTGATAGCTCTGAGTGAGCATAACTGCCCCTAGCATAGCAATAGTACTAATGGCAATTTGGGCTGAAGTTAGCAAACTGCACAAAAGGGCTTTTTGTTCAATAATCACCCAGTTATTAAATAGCCGAGAAGGGATAGAAGCCGTTACACTTAGGCATAGAAATAAAAATAATTGAACAATATTTTGTGACTCTTCCCCAGCCAAAACTTTGAATACAGGCTCTGAAAATCCACCTATCAATATGAAGGCCAACGCACAGAGTACGAACCCTATTGTCATTAGTGTAAACATGAGCTCCTTACGTTCTTTTTGGTTAAAAGTGTGCCAATTAGCATTAATAATGTACCCACTTCCGTACTCAGTCAGAACCGTAAAGGGCAGAAGACATAAATTAAAAAGAGCAAGCATTCCAAAATCATGAAGAGTCAGGTACTGGGTAGTAATGGGGAGGATGATAAACGGCAGCATTTTGCTGATAATATTTGGAATGGAATATACCACAAAGTTTTTAGCAACTAATTTTTTCATATCGTTATCATAACTAAAGCTTTGTGAACCTACAATGAATGATCTATAGGGTCATTGATGTCATATTGGGCAATAAAGTTTCTTGTTGTATTGAATTGAGTAATTCTTCAAATGATTCTGCAATTGTTTTATTTTGGGTATTTAGGGTGATTTCTGGTCCTTTAGGAATTTCATATGGATCACTTATTCCCGTAAAATTTTGAATTTCATTTTGACGTGCTTTTTTATATAGCCCTTTTATGTCTCGTTTTTCACACTCAGATAATGGGGTAGACATATATATTTCAATGAAATGATGGCACAGATTTCGGACAAATTCCCTGGAGGAGTGATAGGGTGATATGAAAGATGCAATAACGATGATGCCATGCTTTTCTAAAACAGAACACAAATAACCGATGCGTTCGATATGCTCGATCCGGTTTTCTTTTGTAAATCCAGTATTGGGAAAAATTTGACGAACCGTATCTCCATCCAATTGTTCAACCCTTAGCCCCTGTGTCTTAAAATGTTTATAAGTCATATCAGCTAATGTGCTTTTTCCTGAACCAGATAAACCTGTGAACCATAATACAGAACCTGTGGTGTTATTTGACATTAGTTTACCAACTTTTTTTTATGTATTCTGCGGTTAATTTTGTCTCGTACAACAGAAAACTTAGACGCCATCTTTTTTTGAAAAGAGGGGTGTAAAAGTGTGTATCCAAATTGTATGGCTAACTGTCCCAATTGGCCCTCAATTTCTTTGGTAGCCCATGGGTAAGCCAAGTAACGGTTTGATGTTTTGGTAGTAACAATAGAATTGGCATTTAGAGATATTGGAATTTGTAAACGCTCCGTTAAAACGTTGAGTTGTGAATAGGGGTTTTCGATGAGTTTTTCGTATTCAAAAACGAATAGGTTTTTTTTTGGTATAACTTTTCTGAACTCTATGAATTGTTGGTAGGCAAGGGTTAAGCCATCTCTCATGTATTCAATATATCTTTTTTTATCCTGATTTTGAAAGACTTCTTTAAATCGAAATCTTCTGTTAACTTGTGAGACGAACACATCAAGGGGATTTCTAAGGTTGAAAATAAACGTATAATCTATGTTCTTTTTTGTATCCTTAAAAAGCTTGGTTAATAATTTAATAGACCAACCTGAGGCATCATGCAAAATTTTAGGTTGTTTTCCAAAGGCAAGCGGTTGGTGATTAAGAATCAGCTCAATCCACCCTTTTTTAATAAGTTCATACCTTTGTTCTTTTGAGAATGTGTCATAAGATGAAGTGTCTAATTTTGGAAGTAATGGCTTAAAATGATTTGAAATAAAGTGAGATTCAATAGTTTCTGATCCATCACTTGATGATTCATCTAAAAATAAGCGATATGTCTTCACCCAGCTTTCATTAAACACGGCGGATCTAGGATCCATCGTTCGTACAGTATCATATGCAACAGATTTTTTTGGGATCTGCCAAAATCTAGCCGCCCAATTGATAAACCCCAGTTCTGCTTGTTTAATGGGTATGTTTGGCCTTGCTATCACGTTTAACATGTTTGATTTATTTAGAAGAAACTGAATAATTGTAGAACCTGAAGAATAGGGGCTTATAAGTAAAATAACTTGAGGGTTTGTCGATTTCATAGAGAGGCATTATACGGTGGTTTTTATTATTTTGGTAGACCATGCTACCCTTTTCGACTATCCTCTTTTAAATGAAACATCAGAAATGGCTTGTTGCAGATACTGCCGTGGCAGATCATCACCTTTTATCTCCACATGAATCGATATTCAGCAGTTTTGGATCTCAATCTATTTGGGCAATCCCCGTCGAAGACTATCCAAATCTTATATCTATTGTTGGCCATATTTCAAGTAGTATTTCAAATGAGCTAGCAAGAATGGATTATTTAAAATTGGATGTGTCTGCAGAAGTTAAGAAAAAAATGGTTAGACCTCTTACGGGTATATTGGTATATGTTTTATTCGATCGTTTAATTCGAGTAACTAAGCTAGCTCAACATCAAAGGGATATGATGTTTAAAGTTCCGAACACCTACATATTTGATATGGTTACATCAAAGGAAGTGTTATACGCAATGGCCAGAGATAACTGGGTATTTAATCAGTATCTTATTAATGAGTTTAGTGGATTTGAAAGAGAGACATTTTTCAATGAGGACAAGTTGTCAAACATGAAAGAAGGTCATGACCATGCGAAATGGACATTTTATGGGGGCTATACAGATCAATTGGCCTCCCTTCACCCTTTAAAAAAACTTGTAGGGCTTATGCAATTTAAAATACGCCAGAATTTGCATTTTGCACGTATGCTGTTTCAAAAGCCAAATCTTATTCCTGGTACCGGAATTGTTTATCATAATAAATATTTTCGAAAAAAGGGTATGAATAATTCTAGAACAGGTCCACTATTTCTCAATGAGTTATTTCAGGTTGACCAGATTCTTAAAAAGATTAAGCCGGATATAGAAAAAAGACGAGTCCTGTCAGAAAAGTTTGTTCCGATATTTGAAGCTCAATTAAAGTCTGCTTTTAATACGCTTGGTCTGCAAGATTCTGAAGTCGATAAAAAGGCACAAGCATTTTCAAAATTATTTTTCGAGTTTTTTCCATTGTCAGGTCTTGAAGGAGCACCCATTGGATTCAAGAAGGCTCTGAAGTGTCTACACCATTTTAATAAATCTAAGGCTTTTTTAACCTCATATACCTCAGCAAGTGAATATTATCTTTATGTGAATGCTGCCGCTTCTCATTTAGGCTACACAATGTATGGTATTCAACATAGTGGGAGGGGTGGTTATCTCGCGAATGATCCCATCATCGCAGAGGAAAATATATCTGGTTCTGACTACTATATTACAAGTGGGTGGACACACCCTGAGTCCCATCTCCCATCATGGAAGAAAGCAGCTTTGCCCATGTCTAGTCCTGCGTATAGCGAGCAAAAAAAATGGTTCAGACCCAATTCGAATTGTAACAATAGGGTGCTCATCGCATTGGGAGAAATCTTTCGGTTTCCGGTAGTATATGATGGTACTTACTATGTAGATACTCGAATGAAATGGGCGGAATCTATTGAGGCTATATTGAAAGAACTGTCTGACAACAATGTTGAGGTATGGATAAAAACGTATTGCACAACTTCATTAGAATTGCTTCGAAGTGTGTTAGATAAATGGCTTAAAGACTATTCTTCTGTTGTTCTTTTAGATGATATTAGAAAAGGAAAAGCGAGAGAGTTATTTAACGAAGTATCTGCAACAATTTGGGACGTGCCTGCAGGAGGATTTATTGAAAGTTTATTCCATGGTACCCCTGCCTTTTCTTTGTCGAGCCCAGATTTGATGCGGTTTCAACCAGAAGCTGAAATACACATTCAGTCATTGATTGATAATGGTTTGTTGAATCATGATCCCGTAACGTTGGCTAAGAACGTAAGGTCTGCTATTACCCATAAAGACTGGTGGAAGGATCCAAATCGAAAGATAGCAATAGACTCCTTTATGGATGCCTATGTAAAAACGGATGATAATTGGCAAGAAGAATGGATGGCGCTATTTAAAAAAATTCTTAAAAATTAAACCGATTTTGATGTTGAAGTATAGGTAATGTTGTTATTTTCAAGCACCCTTACATCAGTTCCAACATGTGTCGGCTTAGTAAGGTTGTTTTTAGCGATGAGGGTATTGTTAAGAACAAGAACATCAATTCCAGAGTTTTCAAATACAAAGAACGCATGTTCTGGCGTATTTACAATGGGATATCCATGTAGATTAAAAGAGGTATTAAGTAAACACCCAACCCCTGTTTTCTTTTTAAATGCTTTAATCAGGCTATAATATCTTGGGTTAGCCTCTTTTGTAACAACTTGAGGTCGGACGGTTTCATCTGCAGGATGAACGGCTGCAGGTATATCTGTTG
>JABSQL010000309.1 GCA_013215865.1 Candidatus Margulisiibacteriota bacterium | reverse complement strand
CAGAATAGAGAAATTCTCAAAGATTTTTACGGTGTTCTGAAATCCCAGGATGAACATATTAGACTAGTCTAATATGTTCATCCTGGGATTTCAGAACACCGTAAAAATCTTTGAGAATTTCTCTATTCTGTTTGGCAATTTCCGTATTCTTCAACTGGTCAATGATGGGTTTATCATATTCATCGATGAGGACCACCACCTTTCCTTCCTTAGAAGATAATTCACTTATAAGGGTGATTAAATTGGCTTGGGGTGGTAAGTCTGCGTCTAACGGGATAGCATGTTCTTTTGCAATGTTGTTTAACTGAATATTAAGAAGAAGCTTGAGTTCTGTTGAGTGACTGCTTGATGCACTAGACATGTCCAATCGAATCACAGGAAATATCTCCCAATTATAATCACTCTTCTCAATCCAAAGGCCTTTAAACAGTTCTTTTCTACCTTTAAATATGGCTTCTAGTGTTGAAATAAGTAGCGACTTCCCAAACCTTCTGGGTCGGGAGAGGAAGTAGGCTCCTGAACCATTGATCAGTTGATAGATCAATTCTGTTTTATCTACATACACCCGATCTTCCTGAACAATCTTTTCTAATGTTTGTATACCAATCGGCAACCCACGCTTTTCCATCTCTATATTATACGCTAGTTCAGCCGTTTAGGTTAGGTGCGTACATGATGAGTATAGGAAACTATTTTGGAATAAAATACCATTCACCAGTTGCAGATTGGGGATGAAATGGGTAATTATTTGAGACCCCCTAACCCCCCCCTGATTACGTCAAAGATAAAACCCCCTAAATCCCCCTTCACAGGGGGACTTTTGTTAGTATATGTAAATATATACCGGTAATAAAGCTAGGTGGACAGCGTAACCTCCCCCTGTGAAGGGGGACGGGAGGGGGTTTTCTCCAAGTTGGTTAGTCCTTTGTGAAGTTTTGAAAAGTTTTCAAGCAATGATCTGCTAAACGCTGCTTTTACTTCGTGATTGGGGTATCCCAATTTGTATAAAGAAGATTCCGTGTCATATGATTTAATTGTGAGGTATCCTGTTTGATACAGTAGGGGCAATACTTGGAGGTCATCTATCTCGTAACTGGAAAAAGCAGATTCATCTATACCTGCATTTTCAATGTCTGGCACACCATATTGTTGCTGTTTCAATAAATCGATAAGAAATGTGGGGGTTCCTGTCTCAAACCAATGGGACAGGAAGTCTTTTTTATCAAAGAGCAGTAGGGTAGAAAAGGGATTGTATACCGCTTCATCTGCCTTCGAAAACTGATATCCATTATACCATTTCTTGATTTCATTTAGAGTTGTTTGCTTATCCATTTTCATTGACTCACCCAGTTCAAATATCCATCCCTCAAAGTAATGCTCCAACTCCTCTTGGGTATAGCCCAGTAGAGTGGCATATTTAGTATCCATCGTAATATCATTCAGATTATTCAGGCCTGAGAAAATAGATACTTTAGAAAATTTGCTCACACCTGTTAAAAAGATGAGCCGAATATGTGCGTCCTGGGATTTGAGGACACCATAAAAATCTTTGAGTATATCTCTATTCTGTTTGGCAACCTCCGTATTCTTCAACTGGTCAATGATGGGTTTATCATATTCATCGATGAGGACCACTGCCTTTTTCTCTTTAGAAATGCTCTCTATCAGTTGTATAAAACATCCAGAGAGTGATTTTGTAACATCCACTTCAACTTCATAGTCATGTCCTATTTTTAATAATCTATCTTTAAGGTCTTCTACAAATTGATTTGCTGAAAAACTGGGCATTTCTGACATATCCAATCGAATGACAGGATATGCGTCCCAATTATAATCACTCTTTTCTATCCAAAGGCCTTTGAAGAGTTCTTTTTTACCTTTAAATATGGCTTCCATCGTTGAAATAAGAAGGGACTTCCCAAACCGTCTAGGTCGGGAGAGGAAATAGGCCCCAGAACCATTAATCAGCTTACAGATTAACTCTGTCTTATCTACATAAACCCGATCTTCCCGAACAATTTTTTCAAATGTTTGTATGCCAATGGGTAGGCCACGTTTTTCCATCTATCTATTATACTTCAGATGAGGTGTTAAGGTTAGATAGTGTATAGAAGGTCGTGCAATAGAAATGCGACTTTTTAGGGCCATCGGACGCATTCTAAATGTGAGTATGGGTGTTCTTCGGATTCGTCTCATTAATATTTGATCAAGTGTATCGTTTAGCTGAATATTTTCGGCTTCTTTTCTGGTTTCTGTCACCACAAGCAAGTCCATATCACTTTGATACCGATAGTGTAGGGTGTCAGGATCTAAATCTTCCACCCAATCACCTCGGGCATAACTGCCGAATAGAATCAGTAATTCTGGGTTCACTTTTTCACGGATAATATCAACAGCCTGCTTTAAATCTTGTTGTTTTTCTTCCGGCAGGTGATCAAATATGGTTTTCATTGGCAAATGTTATCATACAATCGTTGAGGAGGGAGGCGATGCTTCCACCCACTCCTTGATGGTTCTTGTCTTTGAATCAAACGAAACACCTATCAGAGTAATAGACTTGTCTTTTCTGAGTAGATACTTCTCATAATATTTCTTCTCTCTAATTTGATCCAATCCGTCTGTTGCTGGTTTATTTAGCTTGAACTCAATGATGTATAGTTTATCTTCTGTTTCAATCACACCATCGATTCGGCCATCATTCGTATGGACTTCTACATCTATTTTGATTCCCATTAATAACAGTATTAAATAGAAAATGCTTTGAAAGTATTT
>JABSQL010000308.1 GCA_013215865.1 Candidatus Margulisiibacteriota bacterium | reverse complement strand
TACAAATGATTTGGCCAGTTTGACAGCGCCCACCGCATTTTCAATGACCTGCTCCGGTGTCATTTTCAACTTGTATTCCATATGAATCGGAGACGTCGCAATAAACGTATGAATACGCTTGTTCTTGGCGTTCTCAATGGATGCTGCAGCTGCCTTTATATCTTCAGATTTTGAACGGGCTAAACTACAAATAACAGGCCCTTTTATATGCTTGGAAATGTCAGATATCGCTTCAAAGTCACCCTTAGAACTAATAGCAAAACCTGCCTCTATAATATCCACATTTAATCGCTCGAGTTGATAGGCAACCTCTAATTTCTCCTGCCCATCCATAGAACAGCCCGGTGACTGTTCGCCATCCCGTAATGTGGTATCAAATATTCTAATGTGTCGACTCATCTGCTACTCCACGGTTAATATACGTATTGAATTTATACCCCCAGAAATTCCAATGGGAATCCCCGCAGTGACAACGATAATATCCCCCTTATCTAATAACCCCATTTTTTTAGATTGATCAACGGCCAAGTTAATCATATCTGTCCATCTGTATATGTCATTAAACTGCTTGGGCATTAAAATCGGGATAACGCCCCTGTAAATGGTCATTCGATTCAAAATAGCATGATCATCTGCAGGTGCAATAATGGGAATCCCAGGGTTCAGTTTTGAGGCAATCAGCGGCGTATTCCCCGAACTGGTAAACACCATCAAGGCATGCGCGTGATTCTCTTCTGCAATCTGGTCTGCCGCTTTACAACATGTGGTCGATATAGAAGTCGTTTCAAACACATTCTTGGTAAGTTGATATTTTTCACGTTTAATCGTCGCCAAATGTTTGTCTGTTGCCACACAAATTCGGGCCATCGCTGCCACTGCATTGCCTGGGTCAACACCCACTGCCGTTTCACCAGAAAGCATGACGGCATCACATTTATCATAAATGGCATTGGCAACATCAGATACCTCCGCACGGGTGGGTGTTTTTTGTTTCACCATACTCTCTAGCATTTGTGTTGCCACAATAACTGGTCTTAGGTACCGATTCGCTGTTCGAATAATCATTTTCTGAACTTCAGGAACACTTTCCACACCAATTTCAACACCCAAATCGCCTCTTGCCACCATAATTAAATCTGAAGCTTCTACAATCTTCTCGATTCGCTCTACGGCAGATTGCCGTTCTATCTTCGCGATGACTTTGATATCAGAGGCACCTTTCTCTGCCAAAATATCTTTTAATTCGTAAATCTCATCTTCATGTGAAACAAAAGAGAGGGCAATAAAGTCCACTTTATATTTAATCGCTGTTAATATATCTTTGGAATCTTTTTTAGAGATTGCCGATACACTGAGCTTTGTCTCAGGCAGGTTAATCCCCTTATTATTGGATACCCTACCTCCTCTTACAACATTACAAATCACTTCCTGACCTTTAATCTCAGCAACAACCAAATGGATATTGCCATCATCAATATATATCGGGTCTTTTATCCGAATGTCCTTTAAAAAACCCTCACAATTGATGGTTGCCCTTTCTTGGTTACCTGATACTTGATCAGTGGTCAAAATAAACGTGTCATCTGACTGGAGCATGGCCTCACCGCCTTCAAATTCCCCAATCCGGATTTTAGGGCCCTGAAGATCCACAAGAACACCTATCGGAACACCACTGGACTTAGATAGATCTCTAACAAGTGCAACCTGGGTCGCGATATCTTTTTCTTTTCGGGAATGAGACGCATTAATCCTAAATACGCTTGCTCCCCGCTTCACCATATCTTTAAGAACCTTCTCATCTTTTGATGCAGGCCCCAGTGTTGCCATAATTTTAGACCGTTTCTCGAATGTGTATTTCATATTATCTCCTGACACCAGTGTAACAAAGATTGGTAGATAATTTAACGCTTCTTTTCAGGCAGAACCCCTAAACCCATCACCAACAGCTGACTTACTATAAATCCAGCTAGGGCATAAAAGGTCTGCCCCATGAAACCATAAGAGTGCAGACCAATTCCCAACATATTCACACCAAACCAAGAAAAACTGTTCACAATATTTCCAAATACAGCCATCACCATAAGGCCTCTTGTTTGAATATAACCCCCTATACGGGCATGAAGAATGATCACATTCCAAAGAACGATTAATAGCGCTGCATTTTCTTTCGGATCCCATCCCCAAAATCGGCCCCAGGACTGGTCCGCCCAAATGCCACCTAAAACGGTTCCAACAAAACTAAACAATAACGCAAAACAAACCAGCCCCACCACCATCCGAGATAACTATTTCTTTTCCTTGTTTTCAAAACGGGGCATCAACCTTCTTATCATGTAGTATATACCCAAAAACCCTGCTAAAAATGTCGCTCCCATCCCGATTGTGATAGAAACCACATGTGTGGACAACCAAAAATTAGAGTCCAATACCGCCTGCATCATTTCCAAAGTATCACCCTGAACAGATAAATGATGGGCAATAATCAGTGTTGCAAACCCGACCACTGAAGACATCAACATTCCAATTCGATTTCGAAATATACGCTCCATACAAAGACCCACCAAAATCGCAATCCACCCAATAAATACAGCAGAGGAATAGAGATTAGTGACGGGCGGCCTTCCTTGAAGATACATGCGTAGAATCAAACCAATACTGTGTACCCCAAATGCCAATATTAGAAGTTGGTTCCCCAAAAATGGGGGGACAAACCGTGGTAATAGCCAAGATAGTAATACCAAAGCGAAGCAAAATCCGTAGAGTAAAATACTTTTATAAAATGGAGCAAACCGATTAAACTCTGATTCTATGTGAGATTTAAAACTTTCTTTGGGGACCTCTGTTTCATACACATTTTTCAATTGTGCCACCTTTGAATTAAACAGCTGGCTATTCTTATCTCTATACGCATCAAGTGCTTCTGCCATTAGTGAGATCATCGGGCTTAGTTCTTTATGTGCCATCATCACCACAAAACCGGTTCCAAAAGATTGCCACTGATCGTTATCAGATTCTTGTGGAGGTGGGATAGGCAAGAACTGACTCATTTGATCTAGCACTTGAAAATCATCAAAATATGTAAGAAAGGCCGTCTTTTCTTCTTGATCAAGGTTGGATAATTGCGAATGATCTAACCGCTGCATAAGACCTTGATAATGATTCACATACTGAGAATAAGATAGAACCCCCTCCGGAAAAAATGAATTCTTGAGCCGGACATACATCACTATGCGGTCTCTTAACGCCACCATTTCTGATTGAAAAGGAGACCGTAATTGAGATTCGATGGAAGCACTTTTATCGGCTTGTGTAATGATAGCGTGTCTTTTTTGGTCCAGTTCAGCATATGAATACAATTTCTTTTTAGGTTCAGAAAAGCCCAGGTAAACTTTTACATCGGGGTTATGAACGGCAAATATAGGATCATGATCTGCTTCAAATGGGCGAGACAGAACCCTCAAAAGCCAGGCCATTGGCTGCATCTTTTTGCCATCGATTTCAGCATATTGCTTGCCACGTATTGTTAAAAGGGCATTTCGTGCAATAGAGTCTAAGGGTTTGGTGCGGCCCTGCCCCACTACAGGTAAACTTCCTATCTCAGAAATATGATAGTCTGTATGGGGTGTCACAAACAGTGAATACCCTAACCATCCACATACACATATCCATAGGAGAATGACCCCTTTAGTCATTTTCATTGTTTTCTTTTCCTCGCAAACAGGGTGAGCCGATATAAAAAATGAACAACAAGCCCGATACTCATCAATAATGTGGCCAAGTATGGCATGAACCAACCAGGATTTTCGACGACCTGGAGAACGGTTAGTGTGTCATTCTTCCCAAAACTTGCTTGATAATAGGTTTTTCCCTGGTATCTGAGCGGATGGTTCATGTAGATGAGGACCTCTCGAGATTCCTTCCGCTCTTTATCTGAAAGAAAAATTCGGCTTGAATAGTTTTTGGGAATATCTGACCCCAAATACACATCATGGGAAAAATCAAGAAGTTTTAATGAATAGTCATTGTAGTACCGCTTATACCGCACGGCCATTTGGAAACGTTTATCCCCAACTGTCACCATCTGTGGGGTCTCAATGAGGCTCGAGAGCAACCAGATGCCTTCAGAATTGCCGTGATACATCACCTCAAGGAAAACAGTTGGGTGATTCATGAGGTCATCTCTGACAAAATAAGGCAAAGGTGAAGCCAGTAACTGCAAACCCATACCTTGAGTGGCTATTTGGGATGTTTGGGTTTCCATGCGAATATCTAATTTTGAATTGGGTAAATATGTAACCACTTTCATTTCAAAAGGAAGGGAGTGATGTGAAAGCATGGTTTCTTTTTCGATATATTCCTGCGGGAAACTTGTGACAACATCTTGTGTGGGGTGGGAGGTATCGACAATGAAAAGCTCTACTTCTCGGGTACTTTGGGAGTAGAGCTTGGTCTCACCCTCTTCAATGGTCATTTGGCTTTCTGTGGTTAAAACACTGTTCACACCGCTACCGAATAGAAGCAAGATTAAACCCACATGAATGAAAATGAGACCTACATTTTTCCATTTGGGTATGAGTCGTGTAATGAGAACCGAAAAAACATTTGCAATGAGAATGCTTCCCAACAAAAAACCACCTGGAAAAACAGGTAGGCTCAGGCCAGATATGGGTTGCCACCACACAAACCAACTTTGGAAAAATCTTTTTTGGACCAAATAGATCCCGAGGTCCACCTGAGCCAATGTGCCTATCAGAACCAAGACAAACAGCAAAAAGAGGCAACTTAGGGCAATTTTTAAAGACGATCCCCATTTTAATAGTGTTTTAATGTTCATGATCCAAGGTAATTGAGTTCAAAAACTGATAAAACACCTTTTCTTCTTGAGCTACAATTGGGTTTTTACCCATCATTTTAAAAAAGAACTGCTGGTCATGAAGGCGATACATACCCACTAACACCCGCTTTTGAGGTCCTTTTACATCTACTATATTCATCTGATGGTCAGAAATGGTTTTTGTTTCTACACGTAATTCTTTCTGGGAAATGGGCGGCAGCTGAATTTGATTTCGCCACCGGTTCACATTGGCCAAGAGACCTCCGGCATCACCGGTGAGTGTTGTGATGGATATATCTATTTCATTTGGAGGATATTCCTGCACAAAAAAGCCCATGATCCGCATCCTTGTAGGGGGTTGTTGATGCCAGTGGGAAGGGGTTTCGAAACCAAAAGGTAATGAGAGGGTAGATTCAGACTGTACAAGGAAAGATGTGTTTTTGGGAATGTGGTAAGTGACTATGCTTGCTTTCTTACAACCAAGTAATGCGATCATTAAAATAAAGAATATACCAATCAGCGTTCTAGAATTTTTATACATGTTTATTCAGCCTCAACCGGGAGGCATTGTCATACAGAGATGGTATTTCGTCAATCGGTAAGCTGTCTTTATAGATATAGACTTTAACTTTTAAGAAAATGACTTTATAATTCCATGATTAGTATTGGGGTGTAGCCAAGCGGCAAGGCAACGGGTTTTGGTCTCGTGATCGGTGGTTCGAATCCATCCACCCCAGCCATGATGGACATTCATCCAACTCTTTCAGCTCTCAAGACTTCACATTGAGATTATACAATCCTGTATAAGGCTGGTAAAATCACTCTATGTCTATTCATGATGCTAAAAAACTTGTAGAGGAAACGGGCTTATGACCGAATCAAATATTCTTATCTATCAAAACAACAACG
>JABSQL010000307.1 GCA_013215865.1 Candidatus Margulisiibacteriota bacterium | reverse complement strand
TCAGTATCAAGGACGAGGTTGGCAGTGGATTGATATTATGGCTCCCCAAAGGCGGACGAATCCGTTCTATCATTGAAGATTTTTGGCGGAAAGCCCATTTTAAAGCGGGTTATGAGCTACTCTTTTCTCCTCATCTTGGACGATCAAAATTATGGGAAACAAGTGGGCACTTAGGATTCTATGAAGAAAACATGTATACCCCCATTTCTATTGATGAACAAGAATACTATCTGAGACCCATGAACTGCCCCTTTCACATCATGATGTATAATTCAGAGCCAAGATCTTACCGGAGCCTACCCCTGAGATGGGCTGAGTTGGGAACAGTGTACAGATATGAACGATCGGGTGTTCTACATGGCCTTATGAGAGTCCGGGGTTTCACACAAGATGACGCCCATATTTTTTGTACGAAAGAACAAATATTACCAGAAATACAAAAAGTATTAACCCTGTGTTTATCTGTTTTAAAAACCTTTGGTTTCGATTCATATCATTTATATCTATCTACAAAACCCAAAGATAAATGTGTTGGCAGTACAGAAAATTGGGACCAAGCAGAAAATGCCTTAAAAGAAGCGCTGATAGCTGCGAACTTGCCCTATGAAATAGATGATGGCGGTGGCGCATTTTATGGACCTAAAATTGATATCAAAATCGAAGATGCAATTGGACGAAAATGGCAATGTTCTACGATTCAATTTGATTTTAATTTGCCAGAACGATTTAATTTACACTATATAGGAGATGATGGCCAAAAACATCAACCTTTTATGGTTCACCGTGCTTTATTGGGATCTATTGAACGTTTTTTTGGTATTCTTATCGAACATTACAATGGAAAGTTTCCGACTTGGTTAGCACCTATTCAAGTTAAAATATTAAGCATTAATGACACGGTATGCGATTATTGTAGTGAAATTTATAATCTGCTTTTAGAACATGATATACGGGTTGAATGTGATTTAAACCATGAAAAGATCGGGCATAAAATTAGAGAAACGCGACTTGAAAGAGTGCCCTATATGATTATCATTGGGAAAAATGAAAAGGCGGATAAGACCATTTCATTTAGATCTCGTGATACTGGAGAGCAAAGAGTTATTGATATTCAAGAATTTGTTGATAGAATAAAAGAAGAGAACAAAGTGGGATTAGGTTGACACTTTTTTTTTCAAGGTGCTATACTGACCGCTTTGTTTGAGTCTATTATTGATACTAGGAGGCCTTTTATAAAAGATTATACTTTAAATGAAAAGATCAGAGTTCCAGAAGTTCGATTAATTGGGGATGATGGTAATCAGTTGGGCGTTGTAAAGATTGAAGAAGCAAAAAGACTTGCAGAAGAAAAAGGCTTAGATCTTTTACTGGTTTCGAAGGAAGCTAAACCACCCGTTTGCCGCATTGTTGAGTTTGGACAATATCGACATGAACAACAAAAGAAAGAAAAGAAAGCTAAAAAAGGTGTTCGAAATTACGTTTTGAAAGAGCTCAAAATGAGCCCCAAGATTTCAGACCATGACTATACTGTTCGGGTTAATCTAGGTCGAAAATTTCTGACAAAGGGATTTAATGTTAAGTTGACTATCTTTTTCAAAGGCCGTGAAGCTGCGCATCCGGAACTGGGCCAGACATTATTGACACGGTATTTGGAAGATATGAAAGAATTTTGCAGTACGAATGGAGATATCTCTCGAACACGAAGAATGATTACGGCTATCATTACACCGAGCAAAGGACAATAAAGAATAAAAATGAAATATAAACTAAAAACAAAAAAAGCAGCCGCAAAACGGTTCAAAGTTAAAGCATCTGGAAAGGTATATCGTCAAAAGATTGGGAGGCGTCATTTGCTTGAAAACAAGAATTCTAAATTGAAACGAAACAAAAAGGGATTCCTGCAAGTATCCAAATCAGATTTCGAAAAAGTTCGAAAGATGTTACCCGGCTTATAAAGGAGAAC
Organism: Candidatus Margulisiibacteriota bacterium; assembly: GCA_013215865.1. Lineage (GTDB taxonomy): Bacteria > Margulisbacteria > Marinamargulisbacteria > DT-59 > DT-59 > DT-59. The sequence goes on along the minus strand of JABSQL010000307.1, from coordinate 1,116 downwards.
GATTATGACACGAGTTAAACGCGGAAATATAAGAAGGAAAAGACACCAAAAAGTTCTTTCACGAACAAAAGGTTTTAGAGGTAGTTTATCTAAGCTATATCGACCGGCGCATCAGGTAATGCTGCATGCCCTCTCTTATGCGTACAAAGATAGGCGACGACGAAAAAGGGATTTCCGTGCGCTTTGGATTGCCAGAATCAGTGCAGCCCTGAAATCTACGGATTTATCATACTCAAAATTTATAGGGTTACTAAAAAAGAAGGACATCCATCTCAATCGAAAGATGATTTCAGAGATTGCGATTCAAGAACCCGGTGTGTTGACGCATATTATTGAGACCGTTAAAAAGTAAAGGAAATCATAATGATTGAAATGCAATTAGGTGGACTTGGTTTTGATCCTAAAAATATGTCTCCCATTGTACTATTAAGGGACATGGAAGAGCGTAACTTCCTGCCCATATGGATTGGAATGTTTGAAGCTGCAGCCATCGCAATGGAGCTTCAGGATTTTTCTCCACCTCGACCCATGACACATGACCTTTTGACCAAAATCATTGGTGAGTTAAATGGGAAAGTGAATAAGATCATCATCAATGAAATTGTAGATAACACTTTTTATGCCATCATTGAAGTAAAAGCACCGGACAAGGAAGAGATAATAAAGATAGATTCCAGGCCCTCTGATGCGATTGCGTTAGCCGTTCGAACCCATGTCCCTATTTTTGTTTCTGAAGGGGTCATGATTAAAGCAAAAATGGTCAATGCTGAAAAAGATGAAGAAGAAGCAAAGAAATTCAAAGACTTCATTGACAATATTAATCCTGACGACTTCAAAAAATATTTAGATAGTCGATAATTTAACCTATTGACGCTTTTATGATAGGATATTGGTCACATGTGCGCCTGTAGCTCAGTTGGATAGAGCAACGGATTTCTAATCCGTAGGTCGTAAGTTCAAGTCTTACCAGGCGTACCAATTTTTTTAGGCTAAATCTATCGAAAGCGTGGTTTTGTCCCCTTCACAAAATGGGAGTTTCTACAAATTTTCTACAAATAAATTTAAAAATATCTGATTTTTTGGGATTGCTAAAACAATATAGCATATAATCTCTTG
>JABSQL010000306.1 GCA_013215865.1 Candidatus Margulisiibacteriota bacterium | reverse complement strand
TATTCTTTGCTCTTCTTTTTTTAGCTTTCCAGAATATCCTCTGCAGTCATTCATTAAAAAATTGGCTAGGTTTTTTCTTGCTTTATACGCATTTTTCCAGATCCATATCGTTTTTTCATCCAGGATCAGTACTTTTGCGATTTCTACGCTACTATACCCATCATTTAGCATAAGGGACGAGAAAGAAATAACTTAATCATTTTAGTCTTAGATACATCAAAATAACCTTCTCGAGAAACTTTTCTATATATTCACAAAATCTCTAAAACTGAAGTTAAAAACATAGTTTAAAAAGAAAGGAAGATATTAATTAATATGGTATAATCATGAATATTAAACAAATAATAAACATGGATATATCAATATGAGAACAATAACCTATCAAAAAGACACTTTATTACAACTAATAACAAAGAAAACAATAGTAACGTTAGCTCAACTAAAAAAGGAATTGGGAACTCAATCAACAATGACAATCTTCAGAAAATTAAAAGAATTAACGTATATCACAAGCTATTCGCATGGTGGGAAATATTATACATTACGTCGATTGGCTCAGTTTAAGGATGATGGAATTTGGGAGATAAAATCGGTTTTATTTTCAAATGTTGGAACGCTTGTCGAGTATGTAAAAAGGTTAGTGGTGAAGTCGAGAACAGGCTGTACAGCAAAAGAGATCGAAAAGAATGTCAAAGTAAGAGTTGCTAACGCGCTTTTACAACTTGTTAAGGAAAAAAAGATCAATCGGGAACGGTTGGGTGGCGTGTATGTTTATTTTTCAGCAAATTCAAAGCTAAAAAAGAGACAAATACTATGTCGAAAAACATCAAACAAAACATTTCATGTCGACGAAATGAAACCCAATGTGTTAATGAATGAAATCAAAGTCGCGATTATAATATTTTATAGCCTTTTGGATGAACAACAACGGCGATTATACGCTGGATTAGAATCATTAAAAATAGGATTTGGAGGTGACACAAAGATAGCCCAGTTGTTGGATATCAATAGGCAAACGGTTTCAAAAGGGAGAGGAGATCTGTCAAAGGAAACCGTGAATATAGACACTATCAGAGAAAAAGGAGCAGGACGAAAACACGTTCAAAAAAAAAATACCCCAGCTGATTAAAACGATAGAGACAATAATGGTATATGAAACAGCTGGAGATCCGATGTCTGAGTTAAAATGGACCCGGAAAACAACGGAAAAGATATCCGAAGAGCTTTCTACAAACGGAATAACCGTCAGTAAAACAACGGTAGGAAAGTTGTTAAAAAAAATGAGATTTTCACTAAAAACAAACGCAAAAAAGATATCAAATGGTGGCAAAAGCAAGTCCCAACAAGAACAGAAAGAGAGAGATCAACAATTTCAATATATCAAGCAGCATCGGGCACAATGTTTAAAAGAGTGGATACCAGTTATCAGTGTGGACACCAAAAAGAAAGAGCTAATTGGAAATTTCAAAAATCCAGGAACTCGATATAGGAAAGAGGCAGATCTCACCAATGATCATGATTTCCAATCATATGCAGAGGGCAAAGCGATGCCTTTCAGTATATACGATGAGCAATTTAATGAAGGATATGTGTATGTCGGTCAACAATTGTGGAATGGTAAAAAATTTACTTCAGCTGATACACCAGAATTTGCGGTAGAATCCATCGAAAAATGGTGGAAGACCCAAGGTGTAAATCGATACCCTGATGCAAAGAAGTTACTAATAGTAGCGGATGCTGGTGGTAGCAATGGATATAGACCTTATATGTGGAAATTCAAATTGCAAGAATTACTGTGTGAAAAGCATGCGTTGACAGTGACAGTCTGCCACTATCCTCCAGGCGCATCAAAATGGAATCCCATCGAACATCGATTATTCAGTGAAATTAGTAAAAATTGGAGAGGGGTGCCTCTCAAAAGCTTTGAGACTGTTTTAAACTATATCGATTCAACGAAAACAAAGACTGGTCTGAGCGTCACATCTGAACTTGTTACCAAACAGTATGAAAAAGGGGTGAAAGTCTCGAAATCTGAAATCAAAAAATTACGTATACAAGCGCATAACATAATGCCAAAGCTGAATTATACGATTTCTTCAACAAACTAAAATGTCGAAGTTATTTATTTCTGGTCCCTTAGGAGAACCAATGTTTTTAAGTCCGTCATATTCAAACCGTCAAGATCTGCTCCAGATAAGTAAAGGACTTCAACTGATGTGGGGATAGCATCAATATGTTCTTGCCTAAGATTAGTAACATACGAAAGGTCTAGTGTTTTGAGGCCCTTAAATCTTTTAAAGGCAGTCATATTCAAACCGTTAAGATCTGCTCCATATAAGTTAAGG
>JABSQL010000305.1 GCA_013215865.1 Candidatus Margulisiibacteriota bacterium | reverse complement strand
TTTATCTGCCGCCACAACCAAGTATGGATCAGCCGTGTCATAACACAATACATGGCTTGGATGATGAACCTGGCCTTCAGTATCTACATTATCTGTAATATCCAATAATGATTGTATAAATCGTCGGTATTGTTCTTTCGCTATATCTTGAGCCTCTTCTTTTGAGTGTGCTTGCTTTTTAACCACAAATCCACCTTTAGAACCCTCAGGAACAATGACCACGTTCTTTGCTTGTTGGGTTTTTACAAGACCCAGCACTTCTGATCTAAAGTCTGATATACGATCCGACCACCGAACGCCGCCTCTAGATACAGATCCAAATCTTAAATGGGTTCCCTCCATATGAACATCATGCACATATATTTCTCGAAAAGGGCTAGGGGATGGCATCTGTTGTACTTTTTCTGAATCTAATTTAATCGAAATCGCTGTTTGAGCAGGAGAATTGGGGATATAAAAATTCGTCCGAAGCGTACAGGTCATTAAGTTAAAGACCCGTCTCAATATAATGTCCGATGCAATATCTTCTACAGACTGGAGACTATCAATGAAATCACGATCTATATTTTGAAGGTTTTTCTTACGGTGATTTAAATCACCAAATACCTCTTTACATGAAAATTTTGCCTCAAAATAATCAAAAAGATACTTTGTAGACTGAGGATTCATTAATAGCGCCTGATGAACTTGCCCCTTACTAAATGGCGCATCTAGCTGTAAATACACGTTTCGATATAACTGAATAACATTAATGGCACGCCAATCTAAACCACACCGTAGCGCAAGTTGATTTAATGTGTCATTCTCTGTTCTATCATTAAATACTTCAATAATGATACAACCAATTAAATCCCGATAGGTATCTTCATCAATCGCATTCCCATCACAATCAAGAACACGAAACGATTGGATATACCCTAAGTTTTGGTTTCTATTCCCCACTTTTGTTGTGAGCTGATCAATCACATGAAGACCCAAATTCTGAAGAATTGGCATGATATGAATCAAATCTATCTTGTCTAAACTATAAATATAAATCATCGAAGCAACACCCGATAATGCAACCTGTTGATATTCAAATCTTTCCATATTAAATGCAATTTTATTTCTCCCTGATAAGGTTTCCAGGTAAGTTATATCCCGTACGGCATCTTGGGGCGAACTACGCACACGATAATGTGACGGAATTAACGGAATATAGAGGTGAAATAAATGATCTGCAATTTTTCCCTTCTAATGCTCTATCAGCAAATCTTTTACCCGCTCTTCCCATGGTTTGACCTTGTCTCTAATGTCTATTTCCATGTTTGAAATATCCGGCTGCCACTCTTTTTCTCCTTTTATGTCTAAATAAATATGGAGCCGACTTTTTTCCTCAGAATAGATTCGAATGACTTCCTCCCCACTATGAGGAATGGTTTCTCTAATATACGCCATCAAGGTATTTATATTGGTCTTAGTGAATAGTGCCGTGGGCATGACAACCATGATGAAAAACCGCTTTTGGTTGGGCCTTAATCGTGTAAATGTGTATATATCATTGGGATTGGTTATAGACATTATAAATTCACATAATTCCAACAGGATTTCTGCGGGTGTGTTAAACAACTCATATTTTGGTATCTCATTACATATACGTGACACTTCATTATAATCATAACTGCCAGGTAACATATGCTTTGCGTCAAACACATGCTTGATTTTGAGATTTATTAGAGGTGTTTCAATATTTTTAACAAGTAGTGAACTTCTTTTCAATAACCCGACAATATTATGCTCAAGAACCTTTCCGTCCCCCAGAGGAATCTTGATACTTAGACGCAAAAGGTTCACTAACCGCTGTACAGGGCTCTTAACGTTTAGTGTGTCAAAGAGAAATGACGTGGGATAAGCTTGCAAACGAACCACATGTCTCTTGAGGGCATTTAACGTTTGATCTTGATCTATTTTGGAATATTTTTTTGACAAAATTCCCAACCCTGAATTCTTTATCAATGATACTTTCTTTTTATGTTGATCAATATTAAAAGCAGCATATCCAAAAAATGAAAAATTTAAATTTTTCAACCAATCTATTAATTTTAACCATTCTCCAACAGGCTCTAACTCTGGCTCTAACGTAGTCGGGTTACTTGACTTGATGTCTTGTTTAATATCGATGGTCTTACTTAAGATAGCATCCATGGAATGGCTCACTTCCTGAACAGCTGCAATATGAACCCCCAAGTATTTGATGGCCTCATGCCCATCCACTCGTTTAATCGTTATTGCTTGTGCATCCTCACCCTGTGATTGACGTAATTGTAATACTCCATCAGTCTTATTTTCTCTCCGCATAGTTGCGCATCCATCCTTCCACTCCCACTCCATTCACACTTCCACACATTTATGTAGTGCA
>JABSQL010000304.1 GCA_013215865.1 Candidatus Margulisiibacteriota bacterium | reverse complement strand
CTTTCCTTCACTACGATGTGTCCCTTTTAATGCAGCTTGCACACCCTCATAGCCTAACCATTTTTCATAGGCCTCATCGATAGGCAACCCTTTTGCGAACACTGATTCTGATAATTGCTTGCTGGTTATTTGGCTTCCCAAGGGTAATCCTTTATTGGTTCCATATGGGTTCCATTCATATACGTTTTTATCACTCATTTTATCTCTCCTAATAAATAGAGGAAGTACTATAGGGGGTGAGTTTACCTCACTCGTGAGCCTACCATAAACTCTCTGTAGTCTGAATATAGCACTTTTTGAACTGATGATTCTTTTATTTTGTCTGCGATTTTATGGTTTGCCTTCGTAAAGTATCCCCCTTCAGGAGTTAATGGTATATGGCATATCACTTTTTTGTCTGGACCAAACATAATACTTGTTGAATCAATTTCAGTGTAATAATATACACCGAAATTTACACCGAAATTAGTAACTATTCGCTTTGCCAGAACTATTTGCTCTTCACCAAAGACCATCAAGTGGATCGTTGAATCATATCTAAGCTGGTGGCCAATTAAGTGGCATAAAAGACGAACTTGTTTCAAGTATGGAGGATCATATTTTTGTGGTGGACCAGCAATACAACCTAATTTAATGTCTTCTTGTAGGTAATAAAAATCGTTTACCGCATTATGAAACGTAATATACTCAAATCCGCTTATTCGAGATACCTTAAATGCCTCTATCAAGGTGCGACTCACCATAATTTCACTCTTATCATCATACAAACGGCCAATATGACGATCTTTTAAACAGTTTTTCTTAAGGACTAATGGATCAAATCCTTGAACAGAATCTTCACTATATGGAGTATTATCATTCTTCCAATTTATACTTGAAAACTCCGGATTAACCGCATTATTAATAAGATGAGTAATATTTATTAAAAACATATTTACTTGCTGGTTGTCTCCGGTTTGGATAATGAATGGATAGGCCTCAAAATCATCTGGACATAGATCTAACATAATATCCAAAACCTTTTTCGAAACTATTGGAGATCTCCAAATGTTATATGTGAGATCTAAGTATTGAATCGTACTTTTCTTTACTTGAGTGATATAAACCAGGGGCTTTCTTGATTTATACCATTTATTGGTTCGTTGAACAGAATAAAACCGTTCATCATATTGGTATTTTTCATAGTTATCCAGGGTATTATAGTCGATATCATCAAACAGCCAATGACTCACACCTTTGTAGGTGAGCCATTTTTTGTAGGCGTCATCTATGGGCCTTCCTAACTCAAAAATCAACCCACAAAACTGGTTATTTGACTCGTCATTTTCACACTCCGAAATAAATGTTGAGCTATTTAAAACATATGAGCGGACTTTCCATGCAAATACGTCCTCGGATGTTGTGGTAATCAGCTCTTTTTCTTTTTGCTCTTTTTCACTTTCATGTTCATTTATCAGTTGCTGAATATCTATACTTTTATGGGTATAGGTTTCCATCAGTTTTAAAAGATCAACTTTCATCTTAAAGTTATGCTCGTCATTCTCGTCCATACCTACAACACAAAAAGAGCATGCATAATCAAAAACTGTGTTCCCATGTAAATCTTTAATGTTAAATAGATTTGGCTCGGTAAAATGAATCAGAAATATGGCGTGGCACAGGTAGCCTTTTTGAAGTGCAAGATGCAGTGGTAGTTGACCTTGTTGATTAACGATACTAGGCAAGAATCCATGTTTAATTAAGGTACATAAAAGTGTAACACATTCATTTTCATCAATTTGATGAATGGCTGCATGGTGAAGTAAGGTTTGTCCTTCGGTATCTTTAGATTCAGAATTTAGCCCTGACTTCATCAGATCATTAAGATATTCTGAGTGGAACCCTGTTGAAGCGTCACAGTAGCCCACTGTGTCTAAATTGGTTTTGGCCAGGCTGTTTTGCAACAGATTTTCTAAAGTATCGTTTCCCGTTATATTTTCAGTTAGTTCGTATAATATTTCATCAAATGATTCAGTTACCATCGGGTTTATTATTTCATGATTGGGTTCATTTAGGCTAGGGTCAAAGAAACAACATTATTTTAATATGTACAGCTTGACCCAAATATTTTCCTTATTGGTGGTTCAAAACTAGTTTTACCCAAGAAAAGTATTTATCTACTTTTTGATAAATTACTTTAGCCTGAGGTTCACGGAGTATGAAGGGCAGATCATTATGATTTTTGCTGATATTTCTTACCCCAGATAAAGCAGCTAACATAGCGTCGCTAGCAGAAATTGCATATTGTAAAGGAGGCTTATGTTTCATCCACTCTATTGTTCGTTTTACCTCATCAGTATATTCCTTTCTGGCACTTTTATGGGTTCCTTTTAATGCAGACTGTACACCTTTAAACGCTAACCATTTTTCATAGGCATTTCCCACAGGCAAACCGATCATAAACAAATTTTCTCGTATATTTTTCCCAGCTACTTGGCTTCCTAAGGGTAATCCTCTGTCGTCTCTATATGGACTCCATGCAAATACGTTCTTATCACTCATTCTATCTCTCCTAATGAATAGAGGAAGTATTATAATCTACTTTACTTTTAAACCTACCAAAAACTCTCTTCAGGAGTTAAAGGAATATGGCATAGAAGATAAATTTATTTTGCATATTGTGGCTGACTATCTTGTGGGGGATTAGATATTCTATCGGACCTAATATCCTCTTGAGAGTAATAATACTCGTTTACATCCTTATCAAGGGTAATATACTCAAGTGCGTTTATTCCCGATGCCTTAAATGCATTCATTAATGTGCGACTCACCATGATTTTATTCTTACTTTCATATAAACGGCCAATATGGTGCTCTTTTAAACAGTTTTTCTTAAGGATTAATGGTTCAAATCTTTGAGCAGAATCTTCACTATATGGCATCTTAAAATCCCACCAGTCTATAATTGAAAACTCTGGATCAACCGCATTTTTAATAAGATGAGTAATATTTATTAAAAACATCTCCACCTGCTGGTTGTCTTCGGTTAGGATAATGAATGGGTAGGTCTCAAAATCATCTGGACATAGATCCAACATAATATCCAAAACCTTTTTCGAAACTATTGGAGAGTTCCATATGTCAAATACGACATCTACGTGTTGAATCGCACTTTTCTTTTCTTGAGTTATGAAAACCAAGGGCTCTCTTGACTTGTACCAATTATTGGTTCGTTGAACAGCATCATACCGATCATCATATTGGTTTTTTCCTTCTTCATTTAAGCTGTTATAGTCAATGTCATCAAATAGCCAATGACTTACGCCCTTGTAG
>JABSQL010000303.1 GCA_013215865.1 Candidatus Margulisiibacteriota bacterium | reverse complement strand
GAGAGACTATCAACAATACGGCTTAAACTGGATTCATTTCTTGTATCAAATGGGCTTAGGGGGCATATTGGCAGATGATATGGGGCTGGGAAAAACCATTCAAGCCATTGCGTTTACGAGTGTCATTAAAGATGAGAACCCCACACTCATTATCGGCCCCTCTAACGTTATATATAACTGGGAGCAGGAAATTAATACATTTACACCCTCAAAATCTGTTGTAATGTACACCGGATCAAACCGGTCTCGAAAATTAAACCCGTTAGAAAAACCGGCGTTTATCATCACCTCTTTTGGGGTCATTAAAAACGACATCGATCTTCTAAAAACCATTCCCTTCAAGGCGATTATTGTTGATGAAGCCCAATATATCAAAAACCCCAACACCCTGATTTCAAAATCCATTAAGCAACTGACGTCACCCTTCAAATTGGCCATGACGGGTACCCCGGTCGAAAATCACTTTCAAGATTTATGGAATTTATTTGACTTTGTTATGCCGGATTTCTTGGGATCCAAAGCAGATTTTGACCGTTCAATGAAGGAAGGCCAAAAAGATTGGATCAAGACCAAAATCAAGCCTTTTATCATGAGAAGAGAAAAACAAGAAGTATTACAGTCATTGCCTGAAAAAACGGAAGTCATGTTGCATTGCACCATGTCAGAAACCCAAGAAACACTCTATCAAACAGTATTAAATGCTGCTAAAAAGGGTATTAAGAACAGTCATGGGAAAACAGAACGGCTGAACATTTTGACTGCGCTGCTCAAATTACGTCAAGTCTGTCTTCATCCCGGTTTAATTCAAGAATTTAAAGGTCAGGCACTGACTTCTGCAAAATTTGAACTCGCAAAAGAAAAGCTTTTAGAGCTTATGGCTGAGAATCATAAATGTGTGGTTTTCACACAGTTCACAGGGATGCTGGACATTTTAGAGGAGTGGACCGAAGATTTGGGGGTCAGTGTATATCGAATTGATGGGTCTGTGCCCGCCAAAATGCGACAAGAACGTGTGGGTCAGTTTCAACAATCTTCAGGAGCTGGTATCTTTCTTATTTCCCTCAAAGCAGGGGGTGTGGGGATCAATTTAACGGCAGCAGATTATGTCTTCCATCTGGATCCTTGGTGGAACCCCGCCGTTGAGGCCCAAGCCACTGACCGGGTACATCGAATGGGGCAACAAAACAAAGTGATGGTATACAAATTTATTACCCAGGGAACCATAGAAGAAAAAATATTGGCCCTACAAGATGCCAAAAAAACCCTGTTGGGAGAAATTATTGATATTGATTCCATCGAAAATCAAAAGGTTAATATTGATGACCTAAAATCCCTTCTCTTTTAAGCATGCGCATTAAATTTCTGGTATAGCGACATTACCGTAATGGGTCCTGATGTCAACGCAAAGTAGAAATGTCCTAATCCCTGCAAAGTAGAAATGTCCTGTTTTAGCAAAGTAGAAAAAGAAGGAGACAGTAGCCCCAGAGGGGGGAGCTCCCCCCTCTGGGGCTTGCGCCCCCAGACAGAGTACGG
>JABSQL010000302.1 GCA_013215865.1 Candidatus Margulisiibacteriota bacterium | reverse complement strand
TTTCTTTATCTTTTTCAAAATTGATGTAGTGATACTCTTTAAAAGAACGTTCACCAAATGCCTTTAACGCATATGTTTTCCCGACTTGGCGTGCACCCCTTACTATTAGTGGCTTACGATTTTGACTCTCCCGCCATTGATCAAGCTGTGCATCAATTTCTCTTTTCATGGTTATCATTATATACCACCTGCACAAAAGTCGTCCACTTTTTTTACATATTTGTTATAATAGTCGTCCACTTTTTTTACACTTTTGTTAAAATAAGGTGCCACTTACACCGTTTTAGCACGTGTATGGTGACTTCTTGAGGATGGAGATCGTTGAAATGGTGGATTATTCGTTTGATGTTGCTGAAAGGGTAAAATTAACGTCTTGGCTCTAGAGTGTGTTTTAAGAGATACGTTTCTTGATTTTCTTTCAGAAATATTTCCATACGTATCAAAAGAACATACCTCTCTCACATACATTTCCTGTACGCCCATTAAGATTTGAAAACACCCCTCTTCTAATTTAGGAATAGATATATTTTCATGTTTTTCCTCAGACAGAAGTTTCTGAATTTTCTCTAACCTTTCTTCCCCAACATTCAATTCAAAGTGTCCGTAAATATTCAACGTCTGGTTCTTTTTTTCGTAACTTCTAATTCTGATCTGAATAGACCCTTTACCTTTCTTTTTTGTCTTTTTAATGGTGACCAAAGCGACTTGATGGTTGAGAGGTTCCCTTTTTGGATGATGAAAATGAGACCTTAATCTGGGCAACCATTGTTTTTTCTTTTGGGGTTTTTGTTTCTTTTGAGGGAGAATATCTTGTAGAAGAGTGAGGAGTAACTTACGCTTTTGTTTAGGGCGATCTTCTGTGGTTATTTCAAAACAACGGGCCAGATATTTTAAGTTTTCTTCTGAGAACTCACTCACCATTTTTTCAGCTAACTGCGGGCCTACGGTAGGATGTAGGAGCATCTTCACTAAAATAGCTGAAGATTTGTTGGAATCGGTGTCTTCATTTGAGCATGAAACCAGCTTATACATCCTTCTTCATTCTACCCCAAATATTCGTTAAACTAAATTCGTTCATTTATCGTATACTCTTCATATAAGTAACGTAAACGAACTAAGATTGCTCTTGTACGACCCATGGGTATTGAGGTAGAATAACCCCTTAAGTAGGCTAAACCTATAAAGGAGTATTCACATGCCAAGCAAGACAAAAGAAAAAATTAATATTAAAGGTGATATCAGTATTCATACTGACAACATTTTCCCCATCATTAAGAAATGGCTATATTCTGACCATGAAATCTTTTTAAGAGAACTGGTATCAAATGGACTGGATGCCATTACAAAATTACATCGCATCTCTCTTAAAGAAAAAATAGACGACATACCAGCCCCTTTAATCAACATTCAAATCGATGAAGAAAAGAAAACCCTGACTTTTTCAGATACGGGTTTAGGATTAGATGCTGAAGAAGTAGAGAAATATATCACACAAATCGCATTTTCCAGTGCTGAAGAGTTTGTAAATAAATTTAAAGATAAAGATGAAAAGAGTCAGATTATTGGGCACTTTGGGCTCGGCTTTTATTCTTCGTTTATGGTCTCGGATTTGGTGGAAATTCGGTCTAAATCTTACAAAAAAGATGCCAAGTCTATCTTGTGGTCTTGTGATGGCAGCACCTCATACACCATTAAGGAGTCTGACAGAACAGATACAGGAACAGACATCATTCTCCATATAAATGAAGATAACAAATCGTTTCTGAAAGAAGGTACGATTACTGAGTTGGTTAAAAAATACACCAATTTTCTACCTGTAGAAATACAAGTGAATGGAAAGAAAGCAAATGAGGAAACACCATTATGGTCAAAGGCACCTTCTGAAACCAAAGAAGAAGAATACAAAACCTTCTACCAAAAACTTTTCCCCTTTAACGCAGACCCCCTCTTTTGGATTCATTTAAATGTAGACTTCCCATTTAATCTAAAAGGGATTTTATATTTTCCCAAAGTGATGCACGAACTGGATGCCAATAAGGGCCAAGTCAAATTATATTGCAAGCAGGTGTTTGTATCTGATAATAGCAAAGATGTCATACCCGAGTTTCTAACCCTTTTGCAAGGCGCCATAGATTGCCCTGATATACCCCTCAATATTTCCAGAAGTTATTTACAAAATGACCCTTATGTTCAGAAAATATCGAAGCATATCATTAAAAAAGTCGCCGACAAATTAAACGACCTATACAAAAAAGACAAGGTCAATTTTGAAAGCATTTGGAATGATATTAGCCCGTTTATCAAATACGGTATGATGCAGAATGATGATTTTTATCAAAAAG
>JABSQL010000301.1 GCA_013215865.1 Candidatus Margulisiibacteriota bacterium | reverse complement strand
TATATCATATCAAGACGCCCCGTGTAGACCTAAAAACTATCCAGGTCTATAAATATACGATGGTATCGCATCGTTCGATATATAATGTTCATTTTCTAAACCAACGTTTCATTTTTGAGGTAATGCCCCATTTTTTAGGCGGATTCATTGAAAGCGCACCCATTTTTAACCCGTAATAAATGAGGCCAATTGAAAGTGCATGATCTTTAGAGGGTAATAGCGTATCTATATCCGTGGGTAAGCCTATTCTAAGGCGAATTGGGAGGCTTTTTTCAAATGCATTAGTGATCCCACTTAATTGACTACCTTTACCACATAGCACCATAAAGGGTGGCGAAAACGTCGCATCTTGAATAAATGAGGAAATAAACTGGATGAGTTCGTTCACTCTCGCTTCTATAATCTCGCATAAATACTGTTTTGAAATGACCTTTCTTTGGCGATTTATTGTGGTAATTGAAATTGTTTCTTTAGGGTTTATATCTTTTACATTGACTTGACCATACAAAATTTTGAGACGCTCTGCCTCAGGAAAAGTGACATTTAACACCTGTGAAATATCTCGGGTAATTGTATCCCCTCCAATGGGAATAATCTGTGAATAGTACAATACATCATGCTTGTAGATCGTGAGTTTTGTGAACTGACCACCTATATCCAACACGGCCGCACCTGACATTCGCTCTTCCTTTGTGAGATAGGCATGAGAAATAGCAATACCATCAAAAACCAATCCCTTAATTTGAAACCCTTCTGCACTCAATAAATCCCTAACAGATGTAATATTTTGGACATCCCCCAATACAATATGGGTTTTAACTTCAAGCTGTTGCCCTTTTACACCTACAGGATTTTGAAGGTACTTTCCGTCTACATTAAAATATAATGGATTTACATGTAATAGCACCTGTGAAGCGTCTTTGATGATGCGTTTCGATTTTTCAATACACTCATTTTTCTCTTCTGCACTAATTAAACCGGAGGTGCTTTTTGACACGACGATACCACTATTTGATACAAACTGAATTCCCTGACAAGGTATATTACTAATAACACACTGAGGTCTTACCTCTGCATCTTTACATGCCCGATCAACTGCCTTCGAAACACACTTCCTTGCCTCTTCGGGATTAGTAATCGTCCCTTTCTTAAATCCTGTGGTTAAACTAGATCCAATTCCTTTCAAGATAAGGTCTCCGTCACTATTAACGTTGCAAACAGACGCGTAAATATTGTTTGAGCCTAAATCTAAACCCAATATAGATGTATTATTCATCATGAACCTGTTTCATATTTTACCACTACTTTATCAGTAATACGTAAATCGATATATTGTAAGAATTTTTCTCCAGCCACCCCAGATTGATAATACTGATTTAAATTTTTAAACTTTTTATCAAGATTTGTGAGCCGCCCAATTTTAATGGGTAATACATCATCTTTTAAGAGAATGAGGGTGTTATTCGGCTGAAAAACCATTTGAAGGGTATGGTGATCCACATAAAAAGACATGTTTTCAATAATATGAGACGTTTTCTTTCTCAGAGAGTCGGAAATGTGGAAAGACCGAAACGCTTCTTCAGGGATACCTGAAATAATGGGAAGCGAATTGAATCCACCCAGATGCCCATCCTTGGACAATATCGTACCATCTTCAGACACAATATATTGATATTCCTTGGTGAAATACATTACCGACGCCTTTTTTTCAGTAATATGAACATTAATTTGTCTCGGATATTTCCATCCAAATGTTATTTTTTTGATTTGGGGAAACTTAATATATGAATTCCGAATAAACCCTCTCGCCACCCAAGGGTACAATAAGGGCTTCCCAGATAATGTTTTGAAATGAGATATCAAAGAAGGCCTCTCTATAAATTGAGCCCCTCTAAAGGTTATTTTATGTATGGATGTCTGGGGTGACAATAAAATAACCATCACACCTAAAGCAAAAAAAAGACTTAAGATACCTACGGTTTTAGCCCTCATAGTGCCGTATTAAGAATCATTTCAACAAGTTGCTCAAAAGTGATTCCTGCGTGACGAGACTGAGCAGGGAGGTCAGATAAATCCGTGAACCCAGGAATGGTATTTATTTCAAGGATATAGGGTCCATTTTCTGGATGGACAATCATATCTACACGAGACATCCCATGGGCACCAATTAATTTATGAGTCTCCATCGCAATGTACTGACAGTGTTCTGCCATGTCTTTGCTTAATTTTGCCGGCAAAATGAACTGCGTTTTTCCTGGAGTATACTTCGCATCATAATCATATAGCCCACTTTTGGGCACCAACTCTAAAATTGGAAGCTCTGCATATCCTTTTTGTTTATCCTCTAAAATACTCACTGTAATCTCCTTCCCCTGGATATACGTTTCTATAAGCATTGGAATACCTTTAGCTAAAAATGGTTCCATAGCCAAACAACTCTCTTCTAGTGAACGAACAACATAAACACCTATACTTGAGCCGCCTTCATTTGGCTTAACGATATGAGATATAGAAAAATCTATTTTTTTAATATCAGATTTCTTTTTAATCATTTGAAAGTCAGGTGTTAGCAAACCTTTTTTTTGCAAAAGCGTTTTCGTCTTTGCTTTATCTATCCCTATTTTTGAGGCTTCTATTCGTGATCCTGTATAAGGAATATGTCGCTTTTCCAGTTCAAGTTGAATGGTACCGTCTTCACCACCTTTGCCATGCAGAGCGATAAACGCTATATCAAAAGGGGTTAATAAGTCTGGGTCATATTTTGGATCAACCTTTTTTACATGATATCCCAATGAGTTCAAAGCAGCATAAACATTTTCACCAGATCGAATAGACACTTCTCTTTCTTCGGAGGTACCCCCTAATATTACACCCATTATTTTATCTTTAAATGAAGGGATCATGTGACTAAATGAACTTCAGGTTTAAGGTGAATTCCCGTTTGTGTAATCACCTCTTCTTGAATGGTGACAATGACTGATTTCACATCCTGAAAAGTGGCTTTCCCAGTATTCAACAAAAAGTTTGCATGTTTTCGAGAAAGTTGAACATTTTGAAATTGCTTTCCCTTGTACCCTAAATCCTCTAAAAGTTTTCCAACATGTTGACCTGGGGGATTTTTAAATATACTTCCAAACGTTTTATCTCTCAGAGGCTGTTTGTTCAGTCTTTGCTTGATAGATGCTTTAATTGAGGCTTGTATGTCCTCTGGGGTAGATTTAGATAGGCAAAATTGCACATCTGTAACCACCCAATTTTGAGATTGAAAAATACTTGTTCTGTACCCAAATTGGCACTCTTTTGAAGTTAACCATTGGATAGCTCCTCCTTTTTTCACCACTCTCACCCGAGATACAATATTACCTACTTCAATCCCCCAACATCCAAAATTCATCGCCACCATTCCTCCTATTGAAGCAGGGACACCCGCAGCAAATTCAAGCCCAGAAAGCCCATATTTCTGACAAAGAGACAAACACCTCGTTATAGACATCCCTGAGCCCACAGTCAAAAAAGTATTTTCAATGATCTCTTTGGAAAGATAGGGTGATATTTGCATTATCGTTCGAACGTTACCTTCTGGATTGATAACAATATTAGATCCTTTACCAACCATCATGAAAATAGGAGGATCTTTCATAAATTCTACAACTTCATCTATTGTTTCAAGCACATTAAAACAAGGAATGACGCCTTTATTTTGAAATGTAGTAAAATTGGAAATTGGAAAATGTTCTTTTATGAGGATGAGAGCACCTTCTTTTGTTTAAGTTGAATCAGCAATTCTTTTGCTACTGATTGAATATCGCCCGCCCCCATGGTGATAACAACATCATCTTTTTTAAGTGTTTTTATAAGGTGCGCGGCTACTTTACTTTTTTGAGGTATAAACACGGCTTTTTGAGACAGTTTATCTACAATGCTTTTTCCACTGATACCCTCTATAACATCTTCTTGAGCAGAAAATATATCTGTAATGATGACTTGATGGGCAGATTCAAAAACATGATCATCAAATTTGTCTAAGAGATACTGGGTTCTTGAATATCGATGGGGTTGAAAGATGCAGATGATTCGTGATCCAAGACAGGCTTTTATCCCATCTAAGGTTACTTTTATCTCTGTTGGATGATGTGCATAATCGTCATATACCTTAATATGGTCAACTTCCCCCATTAGTTGCAACCGTCTTTTGGTCCCCGAAAATTGAGCCAGACTATTTGTAATCGTATTAAGGGGAATATTTTCTTTGTACCCTAAACTAATCGCTGCAAGCGCATTATAAATATTATGTATCCCAAATATACTCAGCGCTATGGGAATTTCTTTTTTACCGTTTATCCAAAGATCAAATGTCATGCCCGTTTTTTCAGATTTGATGTTAGTTGCTTTTATAAGGGCATCTGATTCTATTCCAAATGTGATCATACATTCGGGAGCATATTGATCCTTGAATTTACATAAATACGGATCATCTTGATTCAATATGATGTACCCTTCGTCCTTGATAGTACGGGCAATAAATGTATCAAAATGGTCTACGATGTCATTTACAGATTTATAATAGTCCATGTGTTCTGCTTCGATATTGGTTATCACGCTGATATTAGGATATAAGCACAAAAATGACCCATCACTCTCATCAGACTCCGCAATAAAATAAGGACCTTGCCCGAGGGCCGCATTCCCTTCGAAATCATTCATATCTGCACCTATCAGATAAGTGGGATATTGATTCGCAACAGAAAGCATCTTTGTTATCATGGAAGTTGTGGTCGTTTTACCATGGGTCCCTGTCACAGATATCTTTTTGGGAAACTGATTCATCAATATAGACAACATCTCAGCTCTTTTCACAATGGGTATTTCGTTTTCATAAGCAGTTTTGAGTTCAGGGTTATCTGGTGAAATAGCACTCGACACAATAACCATGTCTGCTTCTCTTAAATTAAGCGGGTCATGGTGATAATAAATACGTGCTCCAAAATCTTTTAACCGAAGCGTATTCACAGATTCTCGAATATCAGATCCGGTTACTTTATACCCCTGCTCTAACAATATCCGTGCAATTGCGCTCATTCCTGCACCACCGATGCCAATAAAATGAAGCGTCCTATTTTTCGAAAGTTTAACCATTTTCTATCTTCTCCTCTATTTGAATCAACAGTTGGTTAAAAAGTTCTGTTATTCTTTTTTTATCTTGAATGTGAACCTCTTCAGAAGCGGTATACCAAATGTTTTGAGTACGATCAAACACCTTTAAATTAAGATTTGATTGAGACATGTCTTCTTCAACTTGATAGGATACAACAAAACGCGTTTTACTGCTTACATCAAGTTTTTCAGGGTGACTGTCATCAGCAGTTGGGTCCTGAAAATGAAAATACATATGGTCGGTCACTACTTTTTTAAAATAGGTTTCAATCGTCTCGTTAGGCGTTTGAGAAAGTATGGAAATATCCTGAATTTTTCGACCTGTTTACCCGGACCATTGAATTGATACTGTATCCCTAAAAGGTGCTGTGTATTTTGAAGCCCTGGGACTGATTCTTGAAAATAGGCATACCTTAGAGTAAACGGAAGTAAGTATAATGCCGTTCCGATACTATGGCGGGAGGACACTATATTTGACCGTAAATTTACATGGCCAAACAAACTAAAATAAGGCCCTAAGAAAAACTCACCTCCCAACATTATACTTGAAAATGTGCTTGCTAAACTCAATGATTTTTCAGGATCTCTATAGGTACCTTCTATTACAAGCTCTGAAGAAAAGCTTCCCGTATTCCTGCCACTCAATAAGTGCCTTAAAAGATCTTGCGTGTGAACTCCCAAAAAAAGGGTATCTGTATATGCATAATATATCCCTAAATCAGCCGTTATATGAGATACAGATTGCGTGTCCATATTTTGGGAGTGCCATGCCAATGCACCACCTACCGAAAGATCTTTTTGGAGTAACCATGCCCCTGTAAATCGGGCGTGATGAATACCGAATTGAACCTGTCCCGTAGACACTATTTTTCCCAAATCATTAATGATAGTTCTGGGTATGTTTGTACTTGAAAAATAACTATATCCAAACCCAAATTGAATGTGAGATACCGGTTGTGTATACCCTAAAATGAGATGACTAAAATCTTGATACGGTTGGGTATGATTGAGACTCATTTGATAGCCATCTGTTTTTGCGAGAAACGCAGGGTTTTGAAAAATGGCCCCAACTTCTTGCCCTGACTGGCCAGACCAAGTCATAGCTGGAAACTGGCTGCGTATATCCGGTAAAAACACATCAATGGCAATGACTTGTACATTCAAACAAACACCCCATACCAGAATGATAATTGCGAATAATTTAGGCACTATATTTCCCATATATTTGAAACAACAACCCACCCTTTTAATCCATTGTCTAGTTTGATGTGAGCCCAACCATTCGCTTCTTGTTGGATCACAAATGATGTACCTTCATGAATAAAGAAGAGGGTTGATAAACTAGTGGAAGGGCCAGACCTTACAATTGCCTTTTTGACCACAACAATACCCCGATCTATTTTAAATTCAGATAGTATTCTGAAAGAGAGAAAGGGAATGAACAAGATAGAAACAATCACTATAGCCGCCAAGAGATTTTTAAAAATGAGAGGTCGTCTATACAACACTATGAAAAGTGCACTATTCACACAAATAAATAATAAAAGAAACATTCCAAACCACTCATTCATTGAGAAATAATGAATTCCGTTTTTCACACTTTTTGAAAAGTAAAACTCTTCAGATTTATCAACACGTTTTGCCTCTGTTAATCTAATATTCTTTCGAATATCTGAATCACGCGGAGAAAATCGAAGTGCTCTCTGATAATATGCCAAGGCTTTACCAATCTGATTCATTTTAAAATATACATTGCCAAT
>JABSQL010000300.1 GCA_013215865.1 Candidatus Margulisiibacteriota bacterium | reverse complement strand
GTAAGCGCATCCCAATTAGCCAAGCGGGAGTGCTAACCTATATATACTAATCGGGAATAAATTTTAATATTATATTCATAATCGTCGATAAATATGATTCATAAACATGCTATTTAAAAGTTAAGTTATTTATATAAATAACTAAAAATTAATAAAGTAACAAATTTAGAGATATTTTTAGAGATATTATTTTATTTAATTTGTTTATATTTATATTGAGAAATGACCCATGCAGTGGTAAACTTGATAGGTGCTAAAATGAAAGTTGTTCGTTCTTGATAATGTTTATTAGTCGTCCAAAAATGTTTACTTTCCAACAACCCTCGTGTAGATCCTTTGACCTTACATCAAAACATAGGAGAATAGTAAAACGTATTTATCCAGAAGGGCCTCCTTTCAATTTTTTAAGGAGAGAATTAGTAGAGATAAATATAACCATAAAAGGGGAGATAACATGTATTAAACCTGATGTAGTAGTACATACTTCCCCACAGAGTTTTATTGATAATTGTGATTCATTTACTGGGGAGGTAATGTATTATCGAGAAAATGATGTCAATTATAAAAAATATTATAATAAAGGGGTTTTAATAGGAAACGACACTTTTATTGGCAATAAATTGATCGTCCCATCTTTAGAGAAAGGGAAGGGTAATAGCACTGATTGGAAACTACAGGATAGGGTGAATGCTACATTAAAAGATCAGGAAAAAAGAACATCCAGGGATAGGGTTTCCACCTTTAAATATATTATAAATGATATTAAAACCCTTAGGAAAGATTATACTAAAATAACAGACTTACACAATATACCTCGTGATATATTTATGCGTTTGATTACTCTCTTATCCAACCTTTTCAATGATGGATACATTGATACCCTAACAGACAACACTTGGCAGGAAATTCAATCGGCCATGCGTTCAAAAAAGACTATTTTAATGGATGGTGGATTTTTAGAACATGCAATATATTTTATATTTTGTGATGATAATATGGTGATGGTTGAGCGAGGAGTATTTGTTAAAAATCAAAAAACGAATCCTTTTAGACATTTTAAGTTGGATTCTATTGACGCCCTAAAAAAAGTCATTGCTATTCTAAGAAAAGCTGAAAGTCTATCAGGAAAATCAAATGTACTCAATTTATACGAGAGTTTTGATCAAATCGTGGGTGTTGCGAGGGCTGACATGGTAGAGCCTAAAGATTGTTTGCTTCAAAATGTGACACAAACACGTCAGCGAGTGGGAAATTGTGAGATGTTTTCTGCATTTTCTGCTGTATATGGGGCCTCGATACTATTTTCAAAGGGACAATTGGATCTTAATGAAAAATATTCGATATTATCTGAAGTTAAGAAAAATGAGCTTGCTTTAGAATGGGGTACTGCTATTTATAAACACTGTATTGGTGAATATTCCTTTCGCCCAGGGACGACATTGTATTCTGTTCACGAAAGGTTTGTTCGTGAGGCAATGGCAAAGGACCCAGACTTTGATGCGAATGATGTTTCTCTTGAAAAAAACCCAAAGATAACGACTGAAGCGCTAGCAAAAAAACAAGAAATACTAAGGAAGCGACTTTCTCAGATTAAATTTTTCGAAGATCATCAAATCCAACTTGCAAAAAAATATGTAAAACAATTTGATAACAAGCCAATTACTTTCTAAGTGAAACTGCTCTCCAGAAGAAACAGTGGGTAAAGATGAGGGTAAATAAGTAGGAGCGAAAGTGACAGTGAGATTGAAAGCAAGGAAAACAGGGAAAAAAGAGAGATAAAACCAAACCTTTCAATTTCCCTTCAAAAGTACCCCTTTGACCCACACTTTCTTCTGATGAGGCCTATTTTAATTCAGCAATCCCCTTTTCTATCAAGAGATATTCAAGTTTCTTGTATAATAAAATCCAGTATAACTTGCAACAGTAAGCTCTGCTATTAATTCTAGTAACTCAATAGGTACATAATAATCTTCACTATTTTCTGGACAATATTCCCTTAAGCTTTTTATAATATCATCTCTTGAAATAGAGCGAATTTGGGCAATTGAATTTATGAAGATTGGATGAGGCGAATTGCTTTCATCTTCCGCAAGAAAAGCTATGCCTCTCCCATCCTCCGAAGGATATCTACCAAAAGGAACCAGAGTATCCTCGGGGGGTTCAAAAAATTGTATATTTATCATTTTTCCGTCTCTAAGTAGAACTTGTGTAAAAGTACCTGGAGTAACCTCGTTAAAAAATGAATTAAAATCAACTTTATCTATCGCTTCAAGTTCTACATCTGATAGTAGCGTTATGTCAATACCAGAACTATCTTCCAAGCCTTTTTGTTTATTAAAATCTTCAAAATCTCTATACAATTCGGCGTGGTCCATATTTTCCTGTTTATTTTGATAATCATTAAACTTTGATTTGTTTTTGGTAGGAATGGTAGGTAATGGTTTATTTGGCGCAGGGAATTTTGGTGGGGTCTGTTTTGGGGGAGGCACCTCAGCATCTCTTGGAGAGTTCAATATATGAGCTTGTGAAGAAGCGGAAGCACTTGCCACATCTATTGTTTTACTAGAAGAAGGTGGGGAGGGATCAGCTTTACTTTCTTTACTTCCAGTGCCTTCACTGGCTTTAGGTTTGGGGGAGGCAGATTGAGCTCTCACCATGCCGGGTGCTGCTTTAATTGTATTAATTGGGCTAGTTGCCATTTTGTATACTCCTTAGAAGTTTTTATCCTTTTCCATAAAATTACAAAATAGGATTAATATTGTATTGTAGTACATATTTCGCCGCCACAGAATAAAGTGTGGGTCAAAGGGGGAGAAGGCAAGTTACCTAGGGCCTGCTTCAGCAGGGCCTATTTAGACCAATGCATTCCACCACCCCAAAAGCTATGATAATATAAATTAAAATAGTAACGCTAACTGATACCGGTAACAACATAGTTAACCGACAACAGAGGCGAGTTGTACGATTTAATCGTATGGCTCGCCTCTTTCCGTTTTAGGAGGAAATGTGAATAAAAGGAAAGGTAAATCTAAAATAATAGAAAAACCCATCACCCATAAGATGGATGGCATCGAAAATATAGTGACAGGTCTAAATCGAAGGAATAGCGATAAACGGGTCCATATTAATGCGATTCCTGATCTATTAAGTAGGAAAGAGGTCGAAGATCTCTATGCTGCGGATGATATAGCACGAAAGGTCATCGAAAAAGTTCCCAAGGAAGGGACCAAAAAGTGGATTGAGCTAACAAACATAGATCCCAAAATGAAGATAGGATTTCAAAAAGAATTGAAACGTCTCCAGATAACAAAGAAATTCGAACAGGCTTGGGCATGGGCAAGGTTGTATGGCGGTGCGGGCATTTACCTGAATATTGATGACGGAGAGAATCCCGAAACACCCATCAATTTTGATGCAGCAAAGTCGATTAAAAGCAGTATAATCCTGCATAGATATGAACTATTGGCTGAAACACAAAGCGTAGAGAAAGATATCGATAGTCTCAATTTTGGAATGCCAACACTATATCGACTACAAAGCCATAATAGCTTCAATACTTCACTGATTCATCATGAAAGAATT
>JABSQL010000030.1 GCA_013215865.1 Candidatus Margulisiibacteriota bacterium | reverse complement strand
CAGGATTTAAAGAAAGAGCAGATCACCTGTAACGCCTGTCATCGAACGTTCACCATCAAAAATGCCAAGCAAGTACGTCATGATTTGGATGCTTTAACTGCTTCCTATTCTGATACGCTTAACCACATTGGTAAGTCGCTGATTATAGGATGATGTTCAGCGAAAAACGGTAAATTATTGTAGTTATCGCCGGCTATCGATTGATATTCAGCGAAAAACGGTAAAATATTTCAGTTATCGCCGGTTATCGGATGATATTCGGCGAATATGTGCTATTTCAATGGAATTGTCTCGTGAATTGTCACGTAAAAAAAATGTCTCTGGTTATCAAAAAGCACTTAGACAACTGGATACATTTGTTGACAAAGGCCGGGATTTATCTGAAATGGAAAAGATGGGTCTCATTAAGACCTTTGAAAATACCTATGAGCTGGGATGGAATACAATAAAAGACTATTTGAAATATCAAGGTTATACAGGCATAGCTGAGCCAAGAGATGTGATACGGCAAGGGTTTAAAGATGGTTTAATATCGGATGGGGAAGGATGGTATGTATAATGAAGATGTCGCGGTAAAAGTGGTTCAAGCTATTGCTTCTCAATACTTCACACTATTCAAATCTCTTGAAAATAAAATGGAATTTCTGTCATCTTCCTCTGAAACGCCTTGATATTCTCATAATCCCGAATCACCCCAACCATAGGGGGTGAAAATTCAAGAACCTGACCCACATTGTCCAAACAAATTCCCCCAATTGCCACATAGGGGATTTCTAAAGATGAAGAGGCTTTTTTTAAATACTGAAATCCAATGCCTTTTCGCCCAGGTTTTGATGGTGTTTCCCAAATGGGGCCCACACTGACATAATCAGCACCTTCTTTTTGGGCCTGTAATCCTTGCTGGAGGGTGTGGGTGGTCCGACCCAAAAGTTTGTGTGGTCCCATGAGCTTTCTCAGAGCTGGGATGGGTAGGTCGTCTTGGCCGGTGTGAAGACCATCTGCATCCACCATTAAGGCAATATCTATATAATCATTGACGATGAACGGGATCTCATATTGAGAGGACATTTTTTTCACACGAATCGCCTTTTTCAAGAGGTCTGATTTAGAACTTTCTTTGTCTCTTAGCTGAATACAAGATGCCCCCCAATTCAGCCCCTTTTCCAAAATCGATGGGTCATGAGAAATTAAGTACACACCGGCTTCTATTTTCTTTTTTAGTAGTGTAAGAACAATTTCTTTTTCGAGCTGGTAAACATCATATCGAATCGTTGAATACATCGAAAGACCTGTATATTCTTCCAGTACCCGAAGCCCTTCTTCCACCCGTTTAAAGTTGGCTGTCAGGAGGTCCGCTATATCTTTTCGTTTAGCTGGGGGTTCTTTGGCTCTCATGTCTTTCCCCGTGTCTCGGATATGTAAATGGGCACTTTTATTTGTTTCTGATCGATGGATTTGTTTGCGAATGGCAGACAGCTGGTCTGTGAATATTTTATGGCCAGCGATAAATCGGGTATAGTCTTCGATCACACGGAGCCCTTCCGTCACGCGGTTAATGTTGGCATCTATGATTTGATGAATCGCCTCCATAGTACCCACTATTCTAGGGGATGTACATTTCATATTCAACTCAATTTTGATACACTACTTCCCTAACCAATCATGGAAAAAAAATATAGTCCACAGGACATCGAAAATAAACACTATACAATCTGGGAAAAAAAAGGGTACTTTAAACCTTGTGGAAAGGGGAAACCTTTTTCAATTGTGATGCCGCCTCCAAATGTGACGGGTGTACTTCATATGGGACATGCCCTAGATCACACCCTTCAAGATGTGTTAGCGCGGTATATGCGGCTGAAAGGTAGAAAGGTGTTATGGCTTCCTGGAACAGATCACGCCGGTATTGCCACCCAAAATGTGGTTGAAAAACACCTCCAGTCTGAGGGGAAAACCCGAGCCGATTTGGGGAGAGAGGCTTTTATTAAACGGGTTTGGGAGTGGAAAGAATCCTGTGGCCAAACCATTACAAATCAAATTAGGCGTTTGGGGGATTCCGTGGACTGGTCTCGCGAACGGTTTACCATGGATGATGGGTGTCAGGACGCTGTTTTGGAAGCCTTTGTTTCTTTATATGAATCTGGGCTAATTTATCGTGGAAAATATATTATTAACTGGTGCCCAAGATGCACTACGGCCTTGTCTGATGTGGAAGTGGAGCATGAAGATACCAAGAGTAAGCTATGGGAGTGTCGATATGAGGGGTCTGGCTTTGAAGGTGTGGTAGTGGCCACAACCCGTCCTGAAACCATGTTTGGTGATACGGCGGTTGCGGTTCATCCGGATGATAAACGGTATCAATCCTACATAGGCAAAACTGTACGTATTCCTGAAACTGAACGGTGGATTCCCATCATTGCAGACACGCATGTAGACCCCGAATTTGGAACCGGTGCTGTAAAAGTCACTCCTGCTCATGATCCCAATGATTTTGAGATAGGAAAACGTCACGATTTAGAATTCAAATTGGTGATGGATGAAACCGCCCAAATGAACCAAGAAGTTCCTAAGGCCTACCAAGGGTTAGACCGATATGACTGCCGCAAGAAACTGCTTACCGCCTTACAAGAGTCGGGTGAGCTGGTTCAGACAAAAGACCATGACAATAAAGTGGGTCATTGTCACCGCTGTCATACGGTTGTGGAACCCTATTTATCCAATCAGTGGTTTGTTTCAATGAAAACCTTGGCAAAGCCTGCCATAGAAGCGGTTAAAAGGGGGGATATCAAGATCTCGCCCAAAAGATGGGAAAAGTTATATCTAGATTGGATGGAAAATATTCGGGATTGGTGTATTTCTCGGCAGATCTGGTGGGGTCATCAAATTCCAGTTTGGTATTGTGCATGTGAACCGGATACCCCTATAGTGGGGAGATCTGCTCCAACATCCTGCCCTAAATGTAAGGGAACATCGCTTATCCAGGATGAAGATGTTCTGGACACTTGGTTTTCGTCTGCGTTATGGCCATTTTCAACATTAGGATGGCCGAACGCTAACTCACAAGATCTCAAGACTTTCTTTCCCACCTCTGTTCTTATTACAGGGTACGACATTATGACCTTTTGGGTATCTCGGATGATTGTGATGGGTTTAAACCAAATGAAAGAAGTGCCCTTTGAAGAAGTCTATATCCATGGTCTCATCCGGGATATTACGGGCAAAAAAATGAGTAAGTCCTTGGGTAATGCCATCGACCCTTTAAAGTTAATTGATCAATATGGGGCAGATGCCCTTCGATTTAGCTTGGCCTCAAGTGCTACAATGGGCGGTCAAGACATTCGATATTCATCAGAGAAAACAGAGTCCGCC
The DNA here is from genome assembly GCA_013215865.1 of Candidatus Margulisiibacteriota bacterium. Taxonomy (GTDB): domain Bacteria; phylum Margulisbacteria; class Marinamargulisbacteria; order DT-59; family DT-59; genus DT-59. The sequence goes on along the minus strand of JABSQL010000030.1, from coordinate 3,998 downwards.
CGAAACTTTGCCAACAAAATCTGGAATGCATCCCGTTATATTTTAATGGGCCTAGAAACCCATGAAGGTGTGATTGAAAATATTCCCGAACGGGAACAATTAAGTGTGGCAGATAGGTGGATATTAAGTGAGTTTTATACAGCTTTAGAAATAGTGAGTAAGGCGTATCAGGACTATAATTTTGCCCTTGTTTCAGATACGATTTGGCATTTCACCTGGGATTTGTTTTGTGATTGGTACTTAGAGATGAGTAAGCTTCACAAGGAAGAAAGCCTGCCCGTTTTAATTCATGTGTTAATGAACATATTAAAACTTCTGCATCCCCTCATGCCTTTTGTGACAGAAGAGATATGGCAGCGGTTCATGGCGACAGGGAAAATCGGGTTTGAACGTTCAGATGCCTTAATACTAGCGGAATGGCCAAAAGAAAATCCGGGATGGATTGATACCCAAACCAATGATCAAATTAAATGTATAACGGATCTGATTCGGGAGATTCGAAATATACGGGCAAAATATCAAAATTCTCCTCGTAAAGAGTGCCGTATTATGTGTGTTGCCCCTCAACCATCAGACCAATCAGCGATTAAAATCGGTGAGGATTATATTAAAGCGTTAGCGCATGTATCTTGTATCCGTATTGAAAAAGAACTTAAAAACAAACCCGTAAATCACGCATCATTTATTTCAGGGTCTATTCAAGGCTACATAGATTTGGAAGGTCTCATTGATCCTAAAGATGAAATAAAGCGACTTACAAAAGACCTTAAAAAGATTCAAGTGGCCTTAATGGGTCTTGAGAAGAAGTTGGGAAACAATCAATTTTTAAGTCAGGCGCCCAAAGATATTGTAAAAGGTGTTAAACAAAAAAGAGATGACCTTAAAGGCGAAGCTGCACATCTTTTAAGTCAGATACAAAGATTGAAAAACAGTAAGTAAAGGTTTAAAACAGAAAAATTCAATTAAATTAAATAAATTATATATGATAATATCTCCTCCGAAAATACATTCTTGAAGGAGATAAAATGATTTCTAAATATAAAATAATATCAACTGACAATGAGGTAATCGTGAAAGTTTCGTGGGGTTTAGTGCATGGGACTACACGCCATACGTATATTGATGACACAGGGGAAATTGTGTTTGAAGGTAAGTGTGATGAGAATGGTGAAATTGTCAATGGGGCTATGATCTTTCCCAATGGAAATGTATATCAAGGTGATTTTAAACAAGGAAAGCGACATGGCAGAGGAAAATTCTCATTTAACAATGGAGATGTATATGATGGGAAATGGAGAGATGGCAAAAGTGAGGGCAAAGGGACACTGACGTATAGAGATGGAGGTTTTTATGAGGGTGAATGGGAAGCCGGGGAAAAGCATGGCGAAGGGAGAAGGATGTATAAAGAGGGAGGTGTTTATGAGGGTGGATGGGAAGCCGGGGAAAGGCATGGGGTAGGGAGAAGCAAAAAGGCCAATGGTAATTGCTATGTCGGGAATTACCAGGGGGATGAATTAAATGGATTTGGGGTGAAATTTTCTAAAAGTGGGAACGTATATATTTGCGAGTATATCAAGGGTAAAAGGGATGGTATGGGGATCGTAATTAGCAAGAAGAGAGAAGATTATGGACATTGGAGTCAGGATAAGAAGGATGGCTATGGGGCAACTGTGTGCAAGAATGGAAAGACGTCCTTTTTTAAAACTGAAGGAGGGAAGAAAATAGGAATTGAGATAACGATAGACTCAGAACAAAATGTAGAGAGTCAATATAGGAAAGCTGGGAGTGTCACTAATAAATATGTAGCAGAAAAAAAGGACAATGATGTAACTCAGTGGACAATTATGGGATCAAAATATTGTGCGACACAGGTCAAAAAAAATGGGGCATCAGATTTTATAATGGGAAATCTGACAAGTGAAGGAGGGAGTTTCTTCCTATGGAAGAAAGGCCCTGTGAGACTTTTTGTAAATAAGGATTCTAATGATAGAGTATATGGAACTTGTCTGATGAAAAGTCATGGTATTTATTATATAGGGCCTGATGAGCCTGAATATAATGTTAGTAGGCAACTATTTAAGGCTGAGGGACTATACCTGTTAAAAGATAACACGGTTATTATCGTGAAGACTGATAAATTTCCCTACTATCATGCAACAATTTTTCATCCAAAGGGAAGAATTACTGAAACAGATCATTGCTGTGATCTTGATAGATATGTACGCCTGTAGAATGAGAATCATGGAGAGTGGAAAGACGGGAAAATACAGATAGGAGAAAGCAAAATGAACACAGCGTATAAAATTACTGCTATACCTGAAGTTCTAGATTATGATGAAAAAACGATCTATAAAGATGGATCTTTTTATTTTGGATATAAGAGAAATGGTAAAAGGCATGGCTTAGGATTGTATTTATGGCCGGAAGGGTATGGATTTTATGGTGAGTGGAGAGATGGGGAGCTGATTAAAGGGAAAGGGATAGATCGTGATAGAAACGTATATGAGGGGGAATGGAAAGATGGTAAAGGGAATGGTTATGGGAAAATGACATACCTAGATGGATCTGTTTATGATGGAGAATGGATGGATGGAAAAGAAAATGGCTTGGGATATATTATAAAGAGTGGAAAAAAGAGCCATGTCCTTTATCTTAAGGTAAAGGATAGGGTTGAATGTATTACATTGTGTTTGAGCGAGTTACCCAAGACTAAAGGTTAAAAGCTTTTGGAGGTGTTGAGATCAAGGCATCTTACACTGCCCGTTGTTCTAATCGTTCTGCCAGCCACATTTTTATAACAGACTGTCTTGTGACACCCAGCCTTTTTGATTCTTTATCCAGAGATTCAATCATCCATATCGGAATATCAATATTTACACGTCGTTGCTCTAAAATAGGTCTACGCGCTTTTGATACGTCTAAGTGAGGGATTATATTTTCTTTATTATCAAATTTTTTATCGAGGTCACGCGCTTTCATAAATGATCTCCTCTTCTTTTCTGGCCCGTCGTACAGAAATAATTCGAATTATATTGCTTCTATGAGTAATAAAACCAGCCCAAATCTTGTTTCCAATTCTTCCAATAACGGCAAACCTTTGTTCATCTTCACATTTTGCTGGTATTTCGATATAATTAGGGTCTTCCCATAAAGCCTGGGCTCTAATGAAATCAATCCCATGTTTCACTTTATTATAACTGCTTTTCTTGCCATCGTACTCAAAGTCCACTGTATAATTATTATACCATATTTATACTGTTATTAAACATTTATGATTCTTTATCTAGAAATTCAATCATCCATATCGGAAAATGACATATTTACACGTCATTGCTCTAAAATAGGTCTACGCGCTTTCATAAATGATCTCCTCTTCTTTTCTGGCCCGTCTTATACCGGCTGGCTGGTTACCTGAAACATTAAAAATTTTACTTTAAAATAGTAAAATATCATGATATAGTCTTCTAGGATTAAAAATACTAGGGGGTATTTTCTGCATCTTAGATTCAGCAGATACTTCAAATTTATTACATAATATTCAAAGGAGAATACAAAATGAACACTAAACATAAAATTATGTCTGTATCCGGTAAAGCGTCTCGTATTAATACTGATGATGCTGGTGACATAAAGCCTGGTAAGCGTGATAACACATGGAAGGCTACATGGAAAGATGGAATTGAATATGAAGGGGAATGGGTTGATAATCTACCACATGGTAACGGTATATGCCAATATTCAAATGGAGATATATATGATGGTGAGTGGAAAGATGGGGAACGGCATGGTATGGGAAAATGTACAACAAAAAATGGTACTGTTTATGATGGTGAATGGTTTAAAGGCCAAGCATGTGGCAAAGGGATATATAATTATTTAAAGGGTAATATTTATAGTGGTGAATGGAAAAAGAGCAAAAATCATGGCAGAGGGATAATGACATATGCGAATGGAGATGTTTATGATGGAGAATGGAAAAAGGGCAAAAATCATGGCAG
>JABSQL010000003.1 GCA_013215865.1 Candidatus Margulisiibacteriota bacterium | reverse complement strand
CTCTTCAGAAATAATGGGTATATCTAGTTTCATGGATAAGAGTGCCGACAAGATAAGTGTATGAGAGGCTTTATCTGCTTCAGTAACAGGCGTATGATCTTTTTTCAATGTGGTTTTAGGGTTTTGCTTGAAAAAAGGCAAAATGGTATTGCCAGCTTGTCTCCCGATAACAATTAGTTTGGATATAGTTTCTGAATCTAGGTTCATGTAACAGTTGTATCATCATTATTAGGTGATGGAAAGTAGATAGTAAATGCAGTGCCGTCATTGACTGAAGATTTAACGTCGATAGTCCCTTTATTTTCGACAACCGCTTTTTGCGCTAAAGAAAGACCAAGACCGGTATTATGGGATTCGTTTTTTGTAGTGAAGTAAGGGTCAAAAAGTTGAGGTAAATGTACGTCGGATATACCACAACCATTATCCTGAAAAATGATTCGGACGCCTCTCATCGATATACCGTCAATATTGGTAAACGGCTTCTTCTCGTCAATGAATACCTCAATTTGCCCTCCTTCGCTGGTGTACTGGATGGCATTTGCTAATAGATTAATAAACACTTGGTGAATATCATTCGCATCAGCATAAACGGAAGGTGACGAAAAAAAATGTGTCCGTATCGTTATCCGTTTTTTTTGAATGCTTCCTTTAGCGAGGTCAATAAGGTCTTCTACAAAGGGTACGATAAGAATGGCTTCTTTATTTTGTGCCATTTTGTTGCCGTACTCCAACATATTGTTCATCAATTTTACAAGTCGATCAATATTTCGAATCATTACATCTGCAAATTTTTCAATTTCGAGTTTTTCATCCAGATTTTCTAATACCAACTCACAGCGTGTTCTTAGCATGCTCATGGGATTTTTTATCTCATGAGAGATACCTCTGGTTAAAACGCCATAGGACGATTGATGGGCCAGTTTCATGGCCAGAGTTTTTTGGTGGTGGACTTCTTCCTGTGATTTTTTTAAAAGATTTTCAGTGATTGTAGCGCTGGTGATATAAAAATTCATCCCCAAAAGGATAATGCTGAAAGTGACCAAAGCAAGAGATAGATATATCATCTGAATGAAAAAGGGGTTTTCAATACTAATAGGTTCAACGATTTTATAGCCTAGGGTCTCTACGAAAACAAACAAACAAATAATTAAAAAGCATAAAATATTTCGTTTGGATCGATTGTTAGAATGGAACAAAATAATAGGCACCATTAGCGCGGCGAAAAATGCCATTATAATCCCTGAATCTTTTCCGACTAGGAGTGAAAAAAGTGTGATGGCGCCATTAATGTTAAAAATTAAAAGATACTTTGAGGCAGTATAGCAGGTGTATTTGTTCAGAATAATGCAGGTGATGAAAATCAATTCAAATGGCCATGCGGCTAGGGATAAAATAGGAGACCCCACAAAGTAAAAAATGACTATATAAAGAAAGCAGGTAATTGCGAAAGTCAGGGCAAGTTGATTTGTGAGAATAATTCTACGGATATCATCTGGTGATTGATCAGAATGGGATGCGGGGGTGATAATGTCAGTATATGTTTGATGCCATTTGAGGGGCATAAAACGAGCTAAATAAGACACCAATAAACACCTCCCATGATATTTAGTTATAGGTTATTTACTCATTTTTTAGGTATTGGAATTAACAGAGAAGTAGTATAACATGGTGTCACATTTTTAGATATACAATGCAGAGATGGAAACAGAGATGGAAGGAAAAATTTCTTAAATCAATTTAAAACTGTACCTGTGAAGATGTCGACTAGTTGGGCATGTTGTCTACATTATATATTTGTCTTGTACGCAGTATTAGGTTCGTGAAGGTGGTAGTGATGGGTTTTATAGAGTGTTGTTGCGGGGGCATAACATATGTAAATAAGGATAAAAGAGATGCGGAAAATTATTTCAATTGGTAGTAAAGATAGGGTTTTCTCTCGTTCAGTAGATGATCTTTCACAAATCAAAAACTTTGTGGAGAAGGTGAAGAATCTACAAACGAGAAAAAATATTGAAAAATATTTTGAAGAAGAATCTAACATCAGAGAGTATGAGGTGTTCACAGCGGTGATTGAAAAGGTAGGTGGTAGTCAGGAAACACTTAAATTAACATCTAAATTATGCTATCCCTCGGACTATGATGGCCCAGGAAGGAATCAATTTTCAGATGTTGCAAAAGAAGTTTGGAAAGAGGTTGTCGAATTTGCTGCGCAGGAAAAATTGGTGAATACAAAAAAATTCCAAGCAGGCGTTATGCTAGATTTAATCTCTTATACACACCCACTTTCTGATAAATTATTAACAGAAGCACTTGTGGGGATGGTTGGATTAATATATTTGAAGGATGATGTAGAAGACAAAACGAAATCTCCTCAAGACAAGGTCAAAATGCTAAGTGACCTGAAAGATAATATCGAACGTTATTTAACAACATTCATCCATGGTAATGAAAACGGGATGGCCGACAGAAGCGAATTGCTTGATGCAGATAAGGCATTATCCCTTTTGGATAGGGTGGCATTATTTGTATCTCAAAAGTACCCTGAATACTATGGAAAATTTATAAACGATTGGAAGATTTTTCTGGACGAAAGATTAGTAGAGGCCAAGCGTCAAGCCTCCGAAGATGTGGTGTGCTCTTCTCCGCTACCATCATTAATAAATTATGCGGATAATCAAGGCCGGCGTCAAAAGTCTGGAGGGATTCAGGTGGTAATGAACCCTGAAATTGCCTTTCAAGGTGTGAAGTCAAAGACGCTTTCTCAACCAGAAGCAGACAGAATGAGAAAATCAATATTTGAAGTCATATGTGATGACAACGACATTGTATCTTGGCTAAAAGAGACGTTTAAGGAAAGTGCAGAAAATAGTCTTCAGGAATTGATAGCAGCGTATGAAGGTGAGCTCCACAAAATATATGGTTCAGAAAAGGACAGTATGTTTGACGATGACAATAAACTACTGGGGAAATATTACCCATTTCCATTAGCACTTAGATTATTCACAAACGAACGAAATTTTCGATTCCGAGAATTTATCAATGAACTATTAACCATTCATACGGATAATATCCAAATGTTAAGGTATGTCCGCATTTTATTAGACTGGGAAATAGGCAGCATGATCTTTCATGATGGAAAAAACACAGAACGGTTCCTGATTAAAAAAGATCCTAAAAATGGAATTGAAGTGTTTACGGATGCGAGTGGTAAACATAACCGAGTGACCCTTAAATTGACAGATGCACAGCGAAAAAGTGTACAGAATATTGAAAAGAGATATGTCGAAGAAAAAAACAGGGTAAATAAGGGTGGAAAAACGCCCTCACTGCCAGGATCACCCTATGATGACCCTACCCCACGACCGTCACCAAAGGCAAAGGAAATGGATCTCCTTTCTCTAGAGAAAGGATGCTATCAGGCAAGCAACCAAAAATCAATAGAACTGCACAGTACAACCTTCTTAGACTTTAATGGTGAACAGTTCCCTCAAATTTCACCCGTTAATCAACAAAATAACTTATTAGACTTATTGGCTAAGTCTGGAAAATCCGTTGCAAATACTAGGAGGGTATTCAATAGGGCAGAAGGAACTAAAGGGGTATTTGGATGGGGGTCCAATGATTAATTTGAAAATCTCAAAATAAAAATTATCTGTGAGGAGTAAATATGTATAAATTTAAAATTATTTCTATAAAGCCGATGCAAAACAATAAGTTTTTAAAGGACCATAAAAGGAGTTTTTCTTATCCAACATTGAAGATATTAATTGGAGAGGAAAAAAATTCGTACCCTATAATAACCGCCCCATATAATCCCGATACCCAAAACCGTGAAGTGGTTGGATCGCTAGTGCAATCAGTTGAGGCTCTGCAAAAGGTAATGTCAGCAGTGGTAAAAAGACAGCTGGTTACTGAAACAAAACATAAAGAGGAGGTTACGGCCCTCAAAAAAACCCTTTATGAAATGAAAATCAAAGAATCTCATTCTGAATCTGAACCTCAAGAATCTAAAGACGAACCAATGAATGAAGTCCCTAAAAAGCTGAAAGCCCAAAAAATCATTAGATGAGAAGAAAAGTTCAACACCAATATGTGGTATATTGAAAAGAGTGAGGAATAGTATCCGACAACTCTAACTAGGTTCCTACAGGTGTATCTCCTTCAAATCCCTTGCGCTTCATTTTCCCCCAGGCTTTGTGACCAAGAACATAGTCTTTCCAGCCTGCAAAACGCCATAATGAATGAAGCTGTCTGTAACCAAAGTTTTCAAGAATCGCAATGAAAAATAGGATGATGATATGCTTAAAATTGGGGTACCGCTTATAAGAAAGCTCTCCTAAGCATAAGGCAGTTAAAGAGAGTACGGTGCCAAGGATGATGCTGGCACATAAAAACAAGATTGCAAACTGGACATCAATAATACCCCAAATCCATGAGAATGTAATAGCGACATACCCAAAAATTTCGATAAGGGGCCCAAACATCTCAAAAATGAAGAAAAAAGGCATGGCAAAAAGACCAATGATGCCGTATCTTGGATTAAAAAGCATGCTTTTGGAATTAAAAATACTCTCAATAAGGCCCCGCTGCCATCGGTTTCTTTGTGTGGCCAGTACCTCTAAACTTTCAGGAACTTCTGTCCAGCATACTGGATCAGGAATAAATGTGACTTTATACGGTTTATTTTTGTCTCGCATTAATTTATGGATGCGGACAATAAGGTCCATGTCTTCACCCACTGTTTTTGAATCATAGCCCCCACATTCTATGACGGTTGATTTGCTAAACAACCCAAAAGCACCAGAGACAATGAGGAGGGCATTCATGACATTTAGGCCAATTCTGCCAAATAAAAATGCGCGTAAATATTCCATCACCTGAATTTTGGCGAGAAAATTCTTAGGCAGACCAATTTCATCTACAGAGCCATGTTGAATATTGCACCCATTTGCAATTCGAATGATGCCACCCACAGCCACTGTAGTGGCATCNTTAATGAACGGGTGAACGGCTCTTAGAAGACAGTAGTTCTCTAAAATGGAATCTGCGTCTATCGTTAAAAAAAGAGGGTATTTAGAGATGTTGATACCTGCATTTAAAGAGTCAGATTTGCCACCATTTTCTTTGTCAATGACAACAAGCTTACTATGCATCTTGGATACATAAATCTGGTTAATCTTGGTGCTCGGTACATAACAGTCAAATGATCTCGGAATTTCGACGAGATCATAGGCCTTTTTAAGCGTTTCGAGAGTGTTATCTGTTGAACCGTCATTCATAACGATAACTTCAAATTCAGGGTATTCCAGATGCAGAATAGACTGAATGCTTTGTATGATAGTTTCTTGTTCGTTGTATGCAGGGACAAGAACAGATACAGGGGGGTAAAAAGAGGATTTAAATACATGTTTGAGGGTAACCGTTTTGAGTTCCTTGGTATAGGTTCTAAGATGGAAAAAAGACAAGATGTTCAGAAGGATATAAGATCCATTGATACCTATAAAATAAAAGACGAGAAAATAATCAAACAAAATAATGATTTTATGTAAAAGTCCCATTGTAGCTAATGTGCCTCCAATTCATATTCTCTCAACACCTGGTAAGCCACATCTGTGATAGCTTCTTCTTCTTCCTTGAGGGCAAACATCTTGAGAAAATCTACCCCTTTTTTTCCTACCCTCACCAGTGCCCAAGCACTTTGATATCTCACAAACCAATTGTCATCTGTTATCATCTTTTTTAAGAAAGGGATCACGATGGGGTTGGTTATTTTCCCATAAGACATGGCAACTTCTCGACGGATCTGCCATGTCGGATGGCTCATGTATATTGAAAGGGCAGATACGCTATCCACTGAGAATAGATTTCCTAACGCACGAAGGGCTCTTATTTTTAATTCAACATCATTCGATTCATGGAGAACTTTGATTAAAGTAGGCAATGCAGGTGTGTAGTGGACAGATCCCAATATTTCAACCAATAAATGCCTCTTGGTTTGTGTGAGGGATTGGGTGGTTAGAATGGTGTGTAGGTCACTGGCGATGGTTGGCCCCAGTTCTAATAATGCTTCAGCTACAATATCTTCACTAAAATCGCCCCTGCTTGTAAATACGTTCAAAATATCGTGAAGATGATCGGTATTTCCCAGTCGTGTGAGCGCTCTTGCACAAGCAAATGCCACTATTTCGTGGTCTTTTAGATGTTGTGCCAAATAAACGGATGCACGACTTTCTTTGATCATACCCAAAAAAAAGGCAGCATATGTCCGTCGCCACCGGTCTTTGTTTTCTAATTCTTGAATATAATAATTGGCTATTCCGAGTTGTTTAACAAGGGTTTGAATCATATTGAAATCTTGACCCTTAATGAACTCAAAGAAATGAATGATAAATGATGAAAATAAATCGAGGTCTTTTTTAGGAATGGATGCCCGGATATCTTTAATGACACTTGAATCTGATAAGTAGTCCATCACCATGACTCTCCATTGGGCATATTTTTTTTCTTGATAGGCGCTATCTATATTTGCTTTTACGCGTAAGATCAACACATTAATCAATAATAGAATCGTCAAAATGAGCAGAAAGAAAATAGTATTGATAACAAACGCAGCAGGGCTATGAAATAGGTAATAATCAGATTGAAGATATAGGTGAATTAAAGTCACATTAGAATCTTTTTGACTCGCATGATGAGTTCTTCTGTTCGAAAAGGCTTTGTAAGGTAATCGTCAGCACCATATTTAAACGCTTTAATCATATCTTGTTCCTGAGAAAGGGCCGTTAAGATCAGCACAGGAATGTATTGGGTGTCATTGGCAGATTTTAATTTTTTTAAAACATGCAACCCATCAAGTTTCGGAATCATTATATCTAATATAACGAGATCGGGCAGTTGATCTTGGATTGATGATAATCCCTCTATGCCATCTCTTAGCCAGAAGATTTTAAATCCTTCTTGGTCTAACTTATATTTAATAATATTTCCGATGTCTTCATCATCTTCAATTAGAACGATTATATTGGACATTTTTAAGCCTATTTTATTATACCATTTACATTTGTTTGGAAATAATGCGAGAATTATTTGTGGTGAGTATGGCCAAAAATCTTATTTGGAGGTAAATAAATGAATCAGGAAGAATGTAGAGTAAGAGGGTGCGAATTATTTTCAGCCCTCAGAAAAATAATTAAGGAAGGTAATGTCCGTCGTATAGTGATTAAGGACAAAAAGAGGGTGGTGATGAATATGCCCATGACGTTAGTCGGTTTGGGACTTATTATATCTCCGGTTCTCATTGGCGCTGGGTTTGCATTTGCTTATTTTAAGGAGTATAAGATAATAGTAGAAAGAGATGATATTACCCGCGCTCAAAATTGACTGGACGCGTGCTTGATTATGTACTACCATCTTTCTGCCAAATGATGAATACTATTAATGTACGAAATACGTTTACACCATCTATTGCAGGCAAGCCAGATGACACAGTATCTGACTTGTCTGATTCCGATCATCTAGGTGTCGTTCCATCTGTGATTCCATATATAAAACCTAAGTTGTGTGTTGAAGTTGGGGATGCAGTTAAGGTTGGCACGCCTTTATTCTCAGATAAGCGCCGTCCAACATTGCTGTTTACTTCTCCTGCTGGCGGCACTATAGCAGACATTACCTATGGAGATAGGCGCGTACTCAATCAAATTATTATAAAAAGGGACACTAATGAAGAATATGAAACATTTGATTCCTTTACGGTTGAATCTATCAAAACAAAAAATAGGCAAGATATCATCAATGTATTACTAAAAGGCGGATTATGGGGATATATAAGGTCATTTCCTTTTCGTGATATTGCGTCGGATGATGTCACCCCCCCTTCTATATATGTAACAGTGGATAATGATGAACCTTTTACACCCAATTCTGATCTATTCATGGCAGAAAAAGAGGGCATTTTTGAACTTGGTTTGGAAGTGTTGAAAAAGTTAAGTAATGACAATGTCTATGTGGCCGTCTCAAATGAGAACCAACATTTGAAAGAGACTTTAAAAGGAGTCACGCATACCCTAAAAGGTGCGTACCCTGCAAACGAGCCAGGCGTCTTTCATTATTATCATAAAACAAATGCGTCAGAAAATAATGCCTGGTATATATCTGCTGAACACCTTCTGTTAGTGGGGCAGTTCATCAATGAAGGACGGGTACCCACGCATCAAATCATTTCGATTGGTGGTCCCTTGGCCTCTTCACCTGCTCACATAAAAACACGAATAGGGTCTCCCATATCTCATATTCTTCAAAACCAAACATTCAAAAGTGACTCTCTGCGATTTATTTGTGGCGGCATAATAACAGGTAGGCAATCAAGTGTAGATGGATTTCTTGGGTATTATGAATCTGCCGTTAATGTGGTGAAAGAAGGAAGTGAAAGAGAATTT
>JABSQL010000299.1 GCA_013215865.1 Candidatus Margulisiibacteriota bacterium | reverse complement strand
TATGGCTATCAGCGTTTTTCCTTAATGGGCGCCTTTATCAATGCAGGGATTTTGATTGGGGGTGGGTTGTTGGTGTTGTCTAAGGCCATTCCAAGGGTCATGTCTCCAGAGCCTACACAGGCTGTGGGTATGATGGGATTTGCATTGTTGGGGATTTTTGTGAATGGGGTGGCGGCGTATAGGCTCCGACAGGGCCGTACGATGAACGAGAAAATGGTGACCTGGCACCTCATGGAAGATGTATTGGGTTGGGTGGCCATTTTGTTTGCGAGTATTGTGATTTATTATACACAGCTGTATATATTAGACCCTATTTTATCCATATTGATCACCGTTTATATCTTGTTTAATGCATTAAAAAACGTGAGAGAAACCATTAGAATTTTCCTTCAAGGAACCCCACTAAGTATTGAGAAACAGAAAATAGAGAAAGAGATTTGTGGTATTTCTGGTGTATCTGACGTTCATGACCTGCGGGTGTGGTCTTTGGATGGAGGGTCCCATATTATGTCGCTTCATTTGCGGGTAGATGACTCGGTAACACAAGAACGGGGAGTTCAGATCAAACAGCAGGTTCGGTCTTTTCTAACCGCTCATCATGTAGATCATGTCACGATAGAAGTGGAATATTCCCAAGAAGAATGTGATATGGGATGAGAAAAAAGTTGATTTTACGTTTTAAAAGGTTTTATAATGAAATTAATCTAATTTAGATGTTTGAGTTGTGTTTCTGGGGGCACATTCTGGGAGGAATAATATGCCAAAAAAAATCGTATCCTGTCAGGTAAAGCCGAAAAGGACTAGACGTGCGTTTGATATCAATTTTACCCTTAAAGCGAATTTGCTCAGACTGACTAATCTCGATAAAAATGAGAGAAATCGCATTGTTAATTGTTTGGGGAATAAAGATAAATATGAATGCCATCCTGATAGTCAACGACGGTATGAAGCATGCCGAAAAGATTGTGAAGAATTGATACCCGATGAATATTTTGCTTCGATAAACGGAAAGAGTCCTGTCATGAAAGCACGGGCTTCTGAACCGGGTCTTATACATCATTCTCCCAGGGTCAAAACCAAAAAATTATCTCACCTTCATTCTGAAAGAGAGAAACAATTGAAGGATTCAAGTCAAAAAGGAAAAGATCCTTTGCTTACAGGAATCCTAAGGATAAAAGCAGCTATGTTGGTCCAAATAGATTATCTTTATAAATTATACATTTCTAAAAATTTTGGATTTGCTGATGAAACGCCTAAGCCTGCACCAAAACATGTATCAAATTTTAATGAAAATAGTGCTGAGCAATACGCTGATGATAGGAGAGTATCAACTGTATCATATGAGGATGGTAAGCGTATGAATCGAGATGAGTTTGAATATTATTCTGACTCAGAAAATGGAGATAGGAGTGGTTTTGAAACAGATACTTCTAATTATGATAATGCCAGAAGATACTCAGCCTCTCTAAGTACCATTGCATCAATCGCTCCCTCACATCGAT
>JABSQL010000298.1 GCA_013215865.1 Candidatus Margulisiibacteriota bacterium | reverse complement strand
ACTTTTTCTAGAAAAACATGAAATGATTAGGGCTCAAAAAATATTTAGAGATTTATTATTACGATCAGGAATTCCAGAAAACTTTCGCTTGAAAGTAGAAGGCGCACTCATTGGGGCCTACATCGAATCTAAAAACTTTCCTCAAGCTAGAGAACTTGCAGAACACAGGGTCATGAAATATTCAGAAGATATTGAGACACGCCTTTTAGTAACCACTTTGCTCGAACGCCAAAGAAATTTCACTCTAGCAGAAAAACACTGGAAAATTTACACTCGTTTAGTTAAAAAAGATGAAAAATCAAGACTAGCCCTTTATCAAGTTGAAATTGCCAGAGCAGATAAAAAGGGGGATTTCAAAACCAGAAAAGGGCACTATTTAAAAGCTCTAAAGCTAGATCCTAAATGTGCCCCTGCTTATACTATGCTTGCCCGCCTTTACCGCTCCGAAAACAAACCTCAAAAGGTTTTAGACACCTGGTCTGAATTCTTAGATCATATTCCAGAACGTTTTTCCTGGATTTATTCAGATTTAGAAGAATACCTTTATGAAATCAACCGTTACCATGAGCTTATAGGGATTTATCAAAAACTCATACGCCAACCTGGTTCACACAGATACATCGCACATCTCGCGTTGTTAAAACAATATTTGAAAGTGGGTCAAAAAAAAGAAGCCATTGCGATATTCAATAAAATTAAAGATGAAAAACCAAATAAATCAGACTCACTCAAAGAATTCATGAGATATTCATTACAAACTCAGAACAACGATTCAGATCTCTCAGAGTTTAACAGCATGATGTCAAGTATCTCAAACCTGCTTCAATACTCTTGTAAAGAATGTGGAACAGAATCAGGAACGCCTGAGTGGTATTGCGGAACCTGTGGAGCCTGGGAAAGCTATAGCATGTAGCTATTACCAATTAATTTTTAACTATTAATTGGGCTAGATTTTCACCTAATACCAGATACATTTATATATTAATTTTATGCAAACTCGATTAGCCGTTTTGGTTTTACTCTTAACCCTAATTTGTGTTAAGGCAAATAGTTCTTTAGAGTTAATCCTATCGCTTATTAGAACCGACCATTCAGACTCTGCAAGAATAGTACTTGAAAACTATAATGAACAGAACCTTTTCACCCCGGCCACCTACCTGGGGGGAGTTCTTGAACTAAATGGTAAAGAAGCCTTCAAAAAATTCAAATCATTAGAACAAACAACCTTGGGTTCACAAAAAAAAGGACAAGCCTTTTTTGAAATTGCGCATTATTATTACATCACTTCTTCAAATGGAATGGCCATTTCTTATTTCAGAAAAAGCATCAAAGCCTTCAAAAAAAAAAATCTCGCTGATGCAGCTCATTTTTGGATGGCGACAACTTGTTTACAATATGGATTAAAAAAAGCCGCCTACATTGATTCAGCCGAAGTTCATTTCAGGTACCTTGCTTCAAAAAAAACAAAGTCTAACTATTATTCAGCATCTCTAATTGGTATTGCGAGGGCTAGAATACTAAAGAAAGAATCTGAATCAGCGAAAATCATTTTAGAATTAGCCAAGGCTGTTACCCCCTATAATCAAAGAGGTTCTTTAAATTATTTTTCATGGGTATTAGGTAAGGCACTAAACGATTCAAGCCGACAAAATTTGGCAGCCGCACACCTACATAGCCTTTACCCCCCACATCTAGAAAGTGCGCTAGTACCTTACACAAAAGTTCCAGATAGCCTACTCGATTCTACCTATCTTATTGATCATTCAAAACGGGACCTCGCTGATTCAGCCCCTAAACTCAAAAGTCAATCCACAGCTCTAAAAGCCCTAGATTCGACTTTGTCTTTACAATTAGCAGCCTTTACAGTGAAGTCTAATGCCCTTGAATATTTGCAAAAGCTAGGCCATATGAATATCAAGGCCATTATAATCCCAGAGCTAAGAAAGGAAATTCAATATTTTATGGTTCGAATCGTAGGGTTTATGGATAGGAAGTCTGCCATGGTTTTTGCAGAAAGTAACCTTAAATCAAAAGGCATCTCATATTACCTTGTTTTGCCTAATTGAATTATATTTTAGCTCCAACCACAAGCCGAGGTGGTGAAATTGGTAGACGCGCTGGATTCAAAATCCAGTAGGGGCAACCCTGTGGGGGTTCAATTCCCCCCCTCGGCATATTT
>JABSQL010000297.1 GCA_013215865.1 Candidatus Margulisiibacteriota bacterium | reverse complement strand
TTTTCTTTTCATTTATAATCTCCTTTTTTAGTTGCTTAACTGATTTTCCAACACATCTATTACCTTCTGCTGACCATGACGTTTGGCATCATCCATAGGGGTTCCTCCCCACCGATCTTCAGGTGATACGTTGACCTTCTTTCCTAAAAGATACTTAACGACCTCTGAATGTCCTTCAGATGCAGCTAAATGGATACAGGTGCGTCCGTCATAGTCTGCTTCATCCAGGTTGACACCTTTTGCAACCATTCGCCGAATCTCATCTAGATCTCCTTGGCTTGCTGCCCAACATAATTTCATTACGTCTCTCATGACTGTCCCTCCTTATTTTTGGATTTTCTCATCGTTCTTTCTAGCAAAGAAATAACTGACTTATGCTCATGTCGTATAGCATCATCTAACGGCGTTCCACCCCAACGATCTTTGGGAGCCAATTCTAGATTTTCAAGTATAAAAAATTCAACAATATTGCTATGTCCTTCTGAGGCAGCAATATGAATGGGGGTACGACCATCATAGTCCGCCTCGTTTAAGTCCAGGCCTTTTGCCTTCAGACTTTTAATCTCATTCAAATCTCCTTGACTTGCCGCAAAATTAGCGACCATTACACCGTTCATTTTATCTTCATTTTTTTGCTGCTTGGGATCAATTTTGTTCAAATTCGGTATAAGGTTATCGTAATTATGAAAATTAAACTTTTCAACCAACCTATTACAAATTTCAACGGCACGAACCGAGTTTCCATATTGGTCCAGTGGTGGAGACCAAATAGTGATACCACATACACCCGGTACTACAACTACCAATGCACCTGATACGCCACTCTTAGCTGGAATTCCAACAGTGAATGCAAATTCTCCTGAAAAGTCATACATTCCACAAGAGTACATTAGTGAGAGACAGTTCTTTGTGGTGGTTGGACTAAAAACCCGTTCTCGGGTTATGGGACAAATCCCTGCATTTGCCAAAGTACCCGCAACGACTGCATGGGAGGCACAATCTATTTGGATTGAACACCCTTGAAAGTAAAAATCAAGAACCTCCAACATATCCGTTCCTTCAGGAAATGCATTACTTTCACGCATAAAATATGCCAGAGCAAAATTTCGATCGGCTGTTTGTTTTTCAGATAAGTATATTGAATTGTTAAACCCAACATTTCCACCACCCGACAGTTTCCCCCAAACGGATAATACATGATCAAATCGGTCAGAGATATTTAGGTCGGGCCGAATGAGAGCGCAAGACATAATAGCACCCGCGTTAATCATCGGATTATGAGGCAACCCATCTTTATTTAATGTCAATTCGTTAAAGCCACGTCCACTTGGCTCACGACCAATATGTTTATGCACTTTTTTCTCCCCAAATTCTTCCAACGCGATTGAATAATTAATGGGTTTGGAAGTTGATTGGATTGAATACGGTATGCTGTTATCTCCCAGATGGAATTGTTGACCATCTACAGAACAGATTGAAATCGCATAGTAATTCGGATTCACTCTTGCCAATTGTGGGATATAATCAGCAACCTCACCTCTTTTGATAGATGCAACTTCCTCAAATATCTCTTTTATTTTACCTGTTACAGAGGGAAAATCAGGAATAATCAAATCCCCTTTCAAGGCACGTTCAATGAGTGTGATATTTTGTACAATAGTGTCGTGGAACTGTTTAGGATTGATTGACTCTGTGTCTTTGAATTTGGACAATTGTTTAACCGTATCTTTAATTCTGGGATCCGACATGAGTATGCCGCGTGACTCCAATGCGTCTACAATATCTTTTTTGAGAATATGTCCATCCCCCTCAAAATCTAGGGATCTAAACAGATTTCCTGAGGTAATTTCATATAATACTTTAACATCACTTTGAATTAAATCAGACTTATAATCACTATCACATTTAGATTTTAACTTCGAAATCGTTTTTGGTGTCATTGTTACTCCTCTTTTATTTATTATCCACCGATAAGCATACTTGGAGTGTGCATTATATATGACTGAGACATAAATGAGAAGCAGCTTTTTACCTATGCCTTTGTAGGATTTTTCTTACATACATATAGGATATGGAGAAGAATGATGGATGGGTGTATACTTTAAGCGGATAAAGAAGTACATAAGGCTAACGGGAGGAATGTCTGTGATTAATATCTGTATTATCGATAGCCATGAGATCATCCGGCAAGGGATCAAAAGGATTGTATCTGGAATACAAGATATGAGGGTCGTGCAAGAAGCAGACACACCCACGAGTACCTTCAATAAATCAACATTTGAACCCGTTCACCTGATCGTTCTCGACCCTAGCTTTGATAGTAGTCACTGCAATTTATCCTCGATTGAACTCATTCAATGTAAATTCCCGCAGGCAAATATTCTGGCATTTTCATTATTGGATGAGGCCACTTTTGGTCTTGAAGTTCTCAAATATAAAGTGAAAGGCTTTGTGAGCAAGAAGAGCAGCACCCAATCTCTTATCACTGCCATTCGAACGATTCAGAAAGGTAGCCTATACCTTTCTCCTGTCGTTTCACAAGCGCTCGCAACCCAATATGTTCAACCTCATCCAAATCAATTTGACACTCTTAGTAAACGAGAGAAAGAAGTTCTCATCTTTCTGGGGTCTGGACTATCTGTTAAAGATATCTCTAAAAAGCTTTTTTTGAGTATTAAAACCATTTCAACCTATAAGCGTCGCATAATGGAAAAACTCCATTTGGATAACATGGTTATGGTGATTAAATTTTGCATCCAGCATCAATTTATCTCAATGGAAATATAGATAAAAACAAAATATCTCTATCTACCCTCTTTTATTCAGCGCTTCATTATATTTTTTCATCAATAATGTTACTGAAGTATCTGTATTTTCATATATCCCGGTATCTTTCAACTCATTCGCCAGCCCATCAATAAACACTCTTCTGGCATTTTCCCTATTATATTCATATGAGTGGCCATCTCCCCAAAAAGCGATTTGTTTCGTAAATGGGGGCTCCCTATTTAAATACTCTTAATAATTTCGGGCTGTTTTTCATGATTTCGCTCACTTAGGAGACGGATTGTATCATGAACATCTTCTCGATCCATTAATGTTACCTCACTCATAAAGATCATATAGTCAATGGGAAATTTTTTAATTGTCTCGAATATTGAGTACAAATCAATATGAAGCCATATTTCTAGAATACCGTCTATTGTTACATGCTGAGACATCAGATCCATTTTAGGCCTGTATTGGCAATAAAAGATAACTCGTTTCATATCATTCTCCCTTGAATAAGATTTTCTTTATGTTTAACAAAATAGTGTTATGGGCATAATACCTACATGAACTATAGATCATAAATATTCACCCAAAATTAGCGTACCATAGACCATATGTCAAATGTAAAAAACAATTATGAAATAAATAAAGACCTACTCATCTCAGTGGGGCAAGTCATTTTTGATGCAAGATCTCGCTTAAAAATGACTCAGGAAGAAGTGGCTAGCAAGGCTGGACTAAGCTGGCGGTATTTACAAAACATTGAATCTGCTCGTAAAGCAAGTAAATCTATACATCTCAAAAGCATTTCTCTGAGCGTATTTGCTGGCATTGCAAATGCATTGGGCATATCTCCAGATGATTTACTGAAAAAGGCCCTTGCACACACCAAAATACGTTAACGAATGAAGTAGAAAAGGATAATCCCCTTAAAGACTAAGATAGCTTTCTTATCTTTAACGGGGAGCGAAAGCCATCATTTTTGCTTACATACACTCACTAGAATCAACTAAAATTCTTGCTGGTCCATCCTTAACCCAGCACTTGCAAAATCATTAAAGAGCAATGGATTAATTTTGGTATGCACTTGTACCTTTTTCATTCCGAATTCTTTCGTAAATAGCCTAAATACAAATGAGCCAACGTTATGCGATTCACGCAACACTTTTGCAGTAGTAGATTGGACACATTCACACCGTAATGTAAGTCTCGACTTAAATGCTTCTTTAATTTTCCATTGGATTGATTGAAGATGTTTATTTTTATCCGTGGTATCTATTTGATCCGTCATAAAGATTATCTCATGAGATTCACTGGGTTTACGATTTCGTTGAGCAATATGTTCATTTATCAAAATCCCATTAAGTGATCTTAAAATAGCTGTATTACCATGAGGGTAATAATTTAAATCCTCATATCTTCTCAGACTTGTATCCCATTTTGCAGTTGCATAAGAATTACCTATACTAAAACGCTTATTCTCTTGTGCTGAGAACGTTAAAACCCGTAACGTATAATTTGTAATACCAAATTGATTTGTTATGTAAGAATGGTGATCAATTTCTTTTCGCACCATTTTTTCAACTTCCTTTATGTGTAGCTTCATAGATCCTGATTCATCAAGAACAAGCGTTTTTGTAAAATTCTGATGATCTTTAACAGAGCGTTTTTCTACAGTAAAAAGGGCATTGAGATCTGACATCAGCTCACTCAGTTTTCCAGGATTTCCTTCAATTGAAATTGGGTCACACTCATGAGATTCACAGTAGTTAATCTCCACTAGTCTCATAAGTTTTCCTTTTGTAATGTTAGGCCCAAGTAATAAACCGAATCCTTTATGACTCGGTTTAGAACCAGGAGACCTTTCATAATCTTCATAATTCTGGATTTTAATAACTCCGTGCCATGAATTGGTTTCCGCTAATTTCTCTTTCTTATAGAATCCGTCTTTTTTGGGTTCTGTCAAATAAATTTGAAACACTTTCTCATTTCTGGACAAAAAACCCGTTGACCTCACTTCTGGTCTTGCTATAAAGTCGCAAACTTGTCTGTAAGTAACTTCACTTTCCTGTGTAGATTTCGCAAAACAATCAGTAGACTTGGTTTCATGTACATTTTGCGCTGGACTTTTACTTGGAGCAGGCAATTGTACCGGGGCAGGTGTTCGACATGCAAAAAGGGCACTAACCATTTGTTGAAAATAGTAAAGCTTGTGGTAAATTATATATGAAAATGTTGGATCTTTAGCGTCTAGTAATGGAGCATATTCATCTGGCGAGTCGTAAAAGAATTCCCGACTCCCATCTATTGTACTTTCTCCAATAACTATAGGATTAATTTCGGATGGAGTTTTCAGATGAAACATGTTAAAACCATCAATTACAAATTTTTCGAAAATAATAGTTTTTCCATCCTGGACTAATTGAACGGCACCATTAGATTTTGCTAATTCGATTAACGGACAAAACTTTCTATCATTTAAAATTGCAGGAAAGAGTACCATTATGAGATTCATAGCAGATTCATATTCAATGGATTGACTAAATATGCGTTGAGTGTCGGGATTACCTAAATTGAGTAAATCAATACTTCCATCACCAATTTTCATACTTAATGTCGAAATACATCCATCATCAGAAACTGCGAAACAAAAACCAAATGTAGGAAAATCTTTCGATTTACTAGATATATCATATCTAGGTAACCCATCACTGTCCGTTGTTGTCGAAAATGTATAATAGTGCAGGTCAGTGTCTCTATCTTTTGGTAAATTTTCCCAACATACCCGAGCACGTAATATCAATTCAATAAATTTTTGTTGATTATTTTCAACATCACCATGAATTTGCGGTGATATCATAGGACTGCATGCTGACACAATCTTTTTAAAGTAAATTTTATATCTGGAACAATTATTCATTTTTCAATTCCTAGTTCGTTTAATTAAAAATTATTATAATTTTAGGAATATATTATATATATAGTTGCCTCCTCAGAAGAAAGTGTGGGTCAAAGGGGGAGAAGGCAAGTTACCTAAAGAATGGTAAAGAGCAATTTCTAGAGCAGCATAAGTTCTAAAGCCATAAGATCTTCTCATAACAACTTTAACCTTGTTATTAAACCCT
>JABSQL010000296.1 GCA_013215865.1 Candidatus Margulisiibacteriota bacterium | reverse complement strand
TGACGGACGACCCCAAGTTGCGCCCCACCATCGCGAGTCTTGTCAAAGAGTTCATTTCGACGCAAGACGAGGACGGTTATCTGGGCGTTTACTACAAGCACGAGCGGCTTTTTACTCACTGGGATTGTTGTTGGCCCATTTGGGATGGGTATTATTCATGATTTCCATGATATAGAGATATTATCTGAAATTGGAATTGTGTTGTTGTTATTTACGATTGGCATGGAATTTTCCTTAGAACGTCTGATCAAAATGCGGGTGTCTGTGTTAGTGGGTGGGTTGTGCCAGATATTAATGACCTTAGCAGCAGTAGTGGTGGTGATGGTGAGGTTAGGGTCAACACTTGAGCAGGCCATTATGGTGGGCTTTATTATTTCTTTAAGCAGTACGGCGATTGTTCTCAAGCTATTGCAGCAAAGGGGAGAGCTTATCAGTCCCCATGGACGGGTGACGTTGTCTATTCTTATTTTTCAAGATATTGCTGTGGTTCCGATGATGTTATTTGTCCCGTTTTTAAGTGGGGAATTTGATGCGATATCTTTAATCTCATTGGGGTCTGTTTTTCAGACGATATTAGCACTCATCCTGATTGTAATAGCAGCGAAGTATATTATACCAAAGGTGTTGGATCATGTGGTGAAGTTAAGAAGTCAGGAGCTTTTTCTTTTATCTGTATTGGTGATCTGTTTTTCTGTTGCTTGGGTCACCTATCATCTGGGTTTATCTCTTGCACTGGGTGCTTTTTTAGCGGGGCTAATCCTTTCAGACACCTTATTTCGGCATCAGGCACTCAGTTATATTGTGCCTTTTAGAGATATGTTTATGAGCTTATTTTTTATATCTATTGGGATGATGTTGAATGTGGGTACCTTGATTCAATATCCAGGAATGGTGGGATTGGGCGTCATTGGAACTATATTTCTGAAGATGTTGGTGGGATGTTTTGTCACATTATTACTGGGGAATCCATTACGTGTCGGAATACTGGTGGGACTGGGGATTTCTCAGGTGGGTGAGTTTTCGTTGTTATTGGCAAAGACAGGGCTCAGAGCAGGGATTCTAGATACCGTATATTATCAAGTGATATTGGCGGTATCTGTTGTCACAATGTCTTTGAGTCCATTGATGATGGTTTTGGCCAGGAAATTGGCATTATTGTTGCCTAATTTGTATGTGTGGTTTTTCAGAGAGCGGGTTGTTCAGGAACCCACTAAAGAGGTAAGTACTGTAGATTTGAAAGACCATCTCATCATTATTGGGTTTGGGGTATCAGGACTTCATTTGGCCATGACGGCAAAGGCGTCTGACATTCCATACGTTGTTGTTGAGTTTAATCCAGATACGGTGGTAAAAGAGAGAGGTAAGGGTGAGCCCATATACTTTGGTGATGCCACCAGCAGTTCTATATTAACATTACTGAAGGTACAGCAAGCGCGGGTGTTGGTTATTGCGATAAATGATGCCATGGCGATTCAACATATTGTTGCAACAGTGAGACAGCTCAATCCAAAAATATATATTATTTGTCGGGTCAATTATATCAATCAGCAAAAAGAGCTATATGCGTTAGGGGCGGATGAAGTTGTTCCGGTAGAGTTTGAGGCGTCATTGGAGTTATTTTCTCGGGTACTCACCCATTATTTGGTTCCCAAAGAGCAGATTGATGAACTGATTGATAAAACCCGGGCTGAAGAATTCAAGTTGCATAGAAAGTCTATGTCTCGTATGGAGAAGCTGGGGGATGTCTCGCGCTATATGCCGGGGATTGATGTTCAGACAGTGTGGGTTGAGTCGGAGTCAAAAATGTGTGGACAGAGTTTGGAAGATATCCATTTAAGAAAAAAATATGGTATCACGTTATTATCTGTTAAAAGGGGTGAAGAAGTCTTTGCGAATCCCAAGTCTGATTTTTCTATTCAAGCCAATGATGAGGTCATTTTGATGGGATTACCCGATCAACTGAATGATGTAAGCCAAGTATTTAAGCGATAATACTTGAATAAATTAAAATTGCATGATATTTTAATCAGGCATGCATGAAGGGGGGCCAGGGTAGGGGGCGCTAATATACTCTGGCCTTTCGCACTAAAATGGGTTCTATCCACTGCCCCTTTTATCTTTGGAACCTCTTTTTTTTCTCCTTAGAGTATCGGGTTTTTTCGTTCTATTTCTAAGCTCGCTTTCCTTATCTCGAATATCTCTTTTTAGACTGTCTCTTTTAACTTCTTTGGAACATATTTGATTTTCTAATTCTTTAAGCTTTTGTTCGATTTTTGCTTGATCAATTTCGACTTGATCCTGCGTCTGTTTAAATTGCCTTAAACCTTCCAAAGATTTGGCTGACGTCTTTGATAATTCAGACATCTTTTTCAACTTCTCTTTAACTTTTTTCTCAGCTTCTAATCGTATCTGTTCTATTTCTTCCATAAGCGCCTTTTTCTTCATTTCTGCATCAACATGAGTACCATTAAGTTCAGACAATACGCTATCAGACTTTTCTAAAGAAGATTTAATAGTATTGGATAATTTTAAAAACTTTTCTTGTGATGTTTGTAATATATGAATCTCTTCATCTAATTCAGTTATCTTTCTTAAGTCCTTACTTACTTTTTTCCCCAGTTTGCCAGCGGGCATGCGTTCTCTTTTTTCTAACCGAGCATACACAGATTCAAAATTGGCTTCTTCATTGGCACTTAGAGGTAAAGTTTTGGGGTCAACTGAGGGTGATAACGGCGGGGTAGGGAGTCTACCTGATGGTTTCTCTTTAGAGCGCCTTCTCGGTGAAAGGGGATGCCCATCTTTTGACCGACGTTTTCTACGTTCTGATTTTTTTCTCTTGGGCGCTTCATCAATTGAGGGCATATCGAAAGGTGGTGACTCATATATTTCTTCAGGTAAATCGGTTACTTGTGGTTCATTATAATTAAAACGCTTTCGATCCTGAGTTTTCTTAAAAGAAGGTGACTTTTGAAGTTGATGAAGCCTCGGAGACCTTCGTGAACCAGGTGATCTGGGAGGAAATGTATTATAGCGAGGGTCTCTCGGTGATCTTGGTGAATTGGAAGACTTGGGTGATTTAGAATTGACTTGACCCCCTTCAAATATCATAGTTTCAAAATCTACCGACCCATCCAATGTCAATGCAGGTAATGTTTGTGAGCGATGGTGACCTTTTTTAGGGGACATAGCCTTGGGGCTTTTGTGCCCTTTGTGTGTGTTGGAGTGGCCTCTTCTTCTGGAAGGTTTGCGAGAAAGTTTGGGGCTTGAGGGTTGAGAAATCGGTCTCAACTCAGGAGAATTTTGGGGTGAAACCACCGGACTGGTAGTGGCTGATTGTGAACCTCTTGACTTGTGTCTTGCATGGGACCCACCTCTCCTTCGAGATGCGCTGGCTTTATGTCTGGGGCTTGTGGGTGGAGATTGGGGATGAAAATCTGGTGAATTTTTTGGTGAATTCACTGGACTGGTTGCTGCTGAGTGTGATCGCATTACGGATACTTTCGCAACACGTCCATTTTTACCTTGAATTTCAAAAGACCTTTGAGACTGGCCCATTTTGGACAAAGACCTTGAACGATGGAGTGCTTTTGTACCAGCTATCCCATCACAAACGGATACAACTTTTTTGAGATTTTTCATTATGTTTCGCCTCCTCAGAAGAAAGTGTGGGTCAAAGGGGGAGAAGGCAAGTTACCTAAAGAATGGTAAAGAGCAATTTCTAGAGCAGCATAAGTTCTAAAGCCATAAGATCTTCTCATAACAACTTTAACCTTGTTATTAAACCCT
>JABSQL010000295.1 GCA_013215865.1 Candidatus Margulisiibacteriota bacterium | reverse complement strand
AGGGTTTAATAACAAGGTTAAAGTTGTTATGAGAAGATCTTATGGCTTTAGAACTTATGCTGCTCTAGAAATTGCTCTTTACCATTCTTTAGGTAACTTGCCTTCTCCCCCTTTGACCCACACTTTCTTCTGAGGAGGCGATACTTTATGTTTGAACAGGGTCCAAAACGGGCATAATATATTGCATATAGATATCAAAATATGATATCATATCAAAATGGGAAAAAAACAAAAAGGGACTTATGAGGCTATATTCCAGACTCCGATACGCTCAAACATAAAGTGGAAGGATATGGAAAAGTTAATTATTTACCTCGGTGGTACAATTAGTGAAGGCAGTGGCTCTAGAGTCAGAATTGAATTGAATGGAACTTTGGCTGTGTTTCATAGACCACATCCTGGCAATGAAACAGACAAAGGTGCTGTGAAAGACATGAGAGATTTTTTAAATAATGCGGAGGTATCAATATGAAATATAAAGATTATTCTGCGGTTATTGATTATGATGAAGAGAATCGAATGCTTCATGGACGGGTTATTGGTATTAAGGATGTCATTAATTTTTATGGGCATACCCCAGAAGAGCTTGAAACGGAATTTAAAAAGTCTATCCATGATTACTTGGCCTTTTGCAAAGCGCAAAAGAAAAAACCAGAAAAAGGATATCCTGGAGAATTTTTACTTAGAACAACACCAGATAAACACCGATTAATTGAAGAAGCAAGGTATAAGGCTGGGTATAAAAGTCTTAATAAATGGGCTGAAAGTGTGTTAGTTGATCATGCAAAACAGCTTGTGGGGGATGAAACGGTTATCGTGTGATGTTATTTCGACTTTTTCTCAAACCTAAATATCCTGATTCTCTTCTAGGTGGTTAATAATAAGTTTTTCAATTTTTTGGGTGGGGGATTCCTTGTCTTTTTCTGCCCTTTTCTTGAATATTTCCCATAGTTTTGGGTTGAACATCAAGGTAACTTTTCGGGTTTTATTTCTCAAGAGATCTACAATGAATTCAGCTTTACCCAATTGATACACTCCTTTTCTTACCCATATTCTATCTGATGAGCGGAGGGTTTAAAACACGTGTTTTTTATGTTATTATATGCACGTGTTTATATTTATGTATCAATAAATGAATAAATCTTAAACCCTCATTGTTGGGGTAAGGATGAAAAAGGAGGAAATATTGCAGCCAGTAACCATCCTCATTATTAATAACAAACAACCACAAAAGGGTATGTTGCTTTTCACCATTCAAGATAAACTGACAATTATAATCGCTGAAAACGGAAAAGATGGCCTGAATGAAATTCAAGAAAACAAAATTGACCTCGTTCTTGTGGACAGTGACCTACCAGATATGAAAGGCATCGATGTACTTCACAAAATACAGGCTATAAAACCAGATACTCACGTTATTCTCAAGGGTGAAAATTTAAATGCTGAAAAAGAAACCATATACAACGATATCATGGGGCTTTTAGAAAACCCTCTTTCATATTAAAATTAAATATGTCCAAGAAAAAGAAACGAACAGATACCATCTGGAAATCAAGAGAAGTTATATCTCGATTTCTCTCTGATACTCAGGCAGCAGTCCCGTTAGCCAGTGAACAATTGGATGTCATGTTACAAATATTAACTGCCGACAACAATGAAGTCCGCTATTTCCTGGACCTAGGCTGCGGAGATGGCATCATGTCTCGGGTTATTTTGGAACGATTCCCCAATTCAAGAGGGATATGTCTTGATTTTTCAAGATTAATGGTACAAAAAGCCAAAGAAAATCTAGAACCTTTTTCGGACCGGTTACATATTCTTCAATCCGATTACTCAACAAAGAAATATCTTTCCGACATTAAAAATAGTGAGCCATTTGATGCTGTTGTGAGTCGATTCTCAATTCACCATCAACCGGATATACGCAAAAAAACACTCTATAAAGAAATATATGAGTTGCTAGAAAATAAAGGCTTCTTTATTAACATCGAGCATGTAAAATCTTCCACACCCTGGGTGGATTCCATTTGGAACAACGTGTTTATAGATTGTTTAACAGGGGTAGAATCCAAAAAGAAAAAGGGCAAAACACGTGAGCAAGTCGAATACGAATTCTTCAATGATCCCATGTGGGTTAAAGAAAGAAAAGCCAATTTAACCAGTCTGGTTGAAGATCAATGTGATTGGCTTAGGGACATTGGGTACAAAAATGTGGATTGCTTTTTCAAATTTCTTGAGATTGCTGTTTTTGGGGGGCAGAAATAGGGGGTTACTTTGCTAGATTTTTAAAATCCATTTTCTTTCAACTTATGCATTTCATAAACCCTTTGGGTTGATGCCTTAGACACAATTTTTTTAAAAACTACGTTGGAAAAATTTGGTTGATTGAATTTCTTTTGTGATTTACCTGTAAGTTTTATAAGCGATTCAAGAGAAATGAGATCGTCATTCTTGCCAATTAGCACTGCAGTATTTATTGCAAGTGCATCACCTGAACAAAAATAATAGCCGTCATTTTCGATTAATACAGCTAGCGACTCAAGTTCTCCAGCATCTATTCCAGGGCTTACTTTAAGAATCTTTTGCGAACTTTTGATTGAGCCAACAATGACATTAATTTCAGTATATTCTGACATATTAATTCTAATCATGTTATTCTCGTTATCTCTATAAAACCTAACTTCATCAAAAACAGTTTCAGCAACATAAAGATGTGTTATTTGTGAATATATTTCATCCCAAATTTGTAACCGATGAAGCTCAATTATTACATCCGCGTCAGCAAGTAAGCGTATGGTATTTTTGTTTAGTTGCATTTATATCAAATATTTCCTTCTCTTCCAAATATCCCTGTATTTCATGACGCTTTTTGTTTATTAGATTACAAAACTTTCCTATGCTTATATTGCCTTGAATATAATTCTTTATAGCCAAGCTTTCGAATCTTGAAGATGTTTTGATTTTTAAGTCTGAGTAAATGTCATATTTTTTCTTTTTAAGCTCACTCTGGTTTAAGTTTTCAAGAATTTTTTGAGCAGTATGCTTTGAAATAAAGTGTAGATTTAATATTTTGTAAACCATTGCTTGTAATGAAACATTAAATTCTATAGCCATTCCAATAAGATCGGAACTGTTAAAGTACTTTTTAATACATATGCTATTGAATTCCTCTGAAATTTCCTTCGTGGGAAGAAGTATATTTGAAGCGAATATGTCCGCAAATTTTTCAATTTTATTCTCTGGAATTTTATTTGCAGTATCCCAAGTAAGTATATGAAAAAGTTCATGTGCTAAGCTGAAATTTTTTCGCCATGGCTTGTCATTTAAGTTAAGGAGTATAATAAATTGATTTTTGTATAAGGTTGTAGCTCCAGAACAATTTTGATCTCCAAGAGGTAGCTCAATAACTTTTATAGATAGCTTATCCTCAATTATATTTTTAAGAATTTTAGCGGGTCTTGGGCCTAACTTGGTCTTGGAAGAGAATTTATCGGCTAACTTTAGACAATCTGAGGTATTAGATACTTGATTCTTGGTATTATCAAATATTTTAGCAGGGGATTCACCCAGTAATTGTTCAAGTAGCATATAATTCTCAGCAAAGTTTATTAATTCTGCTGTCGTTTTTCTGGCAATTGAACTAGCAGGTTTTTTTCGCCACATAATTTTAGGTACAACTGTTATTGGTTCTTCATCATTAAGAAAATAATTTATTTCTTTATGATATAAATCAGATAGCTTTTTCAGATCAAGAATACTAGGAAGTCTTGTTCCGTTCTCATAATAAAGCAGCGTTTGATAATTCTTGTAGCCTATGGAATTTGCTGCATCAGCTTGAGATATTTTTAAAAATTCTCGTTGCTTCTTAAGTTTCTCGGCTAGTAGTTCCATATAATCACCTCTTAATATAAAACAATTTATCTGAATATAAATATACTCTAATTGTTATATTTATTTATATACTATATCGACAAATATAACAAGTCTTATGTATGGACATTTATTGTTATAATTTAAAGATCGTTGAAATATGGGGGTGCAGAAAATATCAACCTTGCTTATTTAATTCATACAGCCAAACCCCTTTGGCCAATAAGGCTGTCTTTTTCGTTCTTAGATTTGTGATGTATATTTTTGACATGTCATCTCTATCATATGCCCATATATAAGCAATATGTGTTGGCTCATTTTTATTATTCATTACCCAAAACACCTCTCCAGGGCTAATAACCCAATGTGCCATGGTCATAAATTTCTTGTTTTCTTTTGTTTTTATTACATCAAATTTTGAAACTTTATTATTGAATTTCAACTGATAATTTCCGCTTGGGTCACCATACAGATCAACACCTTCTAAACGCGTTGATTTAATTAGTCTTTTTTTAAAGTCTTGAGTATTTCCATATCGCGTTTTTATTAAGCTCTTTTTTCCCAAATCAGAATTACCTACTATTTGAAGCTTAAGAATATAATACCCATCGAGAGCAATGTTTAAAATTAAGAATAGACCCAAATAGATCAATCCCGGCCAAATTATTTTTGATTTGTGATTTTTCTTGAGATAGCTCCATAACATAAACATGCTGGTCACAATACCAATAATAATGAATTGGCCTAACAATCTATTATGAATGGGTACAAGTGACAAATTTTGAAAGTAAACTGACCACGAGTTGGAAACATACACAACATAGAATAAGAATCCAACTATAAATGTTCCTAATGAGGTGAAAAGGCTATACCACCAAAAGAAATAATTTACATACACATAAGTTCCCAAGCTTAATATTATAATTAATGTCCAAAGGCTCAACATTGGGTTCACTCTATATGTAACGAGCCCTATAAACAGTGATAAAGGGGGTATCAGCCAACAACCCCATAGTTTCATTCTCATTCCGAAAATATCTCTTGCGCTATTGGATAGAATTCCCGATCTATCTGCTTTCCACGGTCATTTGAGTCGGGGTTATCGTGAATATCAATTTCTCCTCGACTATACAGTGTCCCTAATATATCCATTCGGCTGGAAACATCAATCTCAGAGGCCCAGCGATTGATATCGTATCTGATTTTTGATGCAGCGAAATTCATACTATGTACAGGGTCCTCTAAATATTTATATAGTCTAGACTGTGATATGCCATCTATTTTTTTAGGATTTTGAGTCTGTGATAAAGAGAACATTCTTTTTCTTTTCATCTTCGACAACAAGGTTGATTTTCATGTATTTTCCTCCTCAATTTCCTTAGAACATGTATTGTTACAAGCTCACTTTAACAATTATTCGAGAAGAAAACAATTAAAGGTGGTCAATCTTGGACATTAATAATTTCAGTGCTTATTATCTTCAAGAGAATCATTAATGAATAATAGAAGTTTTTTGAACCTTCCCATCCTAATCATATCTCGTGGCGCCATATTGCCTAACATCGGATTTTTTATCTTAAACCAAAGCATGGTTTTCTCTACGTCTTTAAAGTGATTCGCCACTAAGTTAATAGCCGTTGCCCACTCTGTCATTCGATCAAGAACGTCTGCTGGCAAACGGTTGTACCTAACCGTGGATAACGGATGACCACTTGCTATAGATATATCTTCCCTTTTGAAATTAAGCATTTTTGCAACACTTTTCGGTTTTGGCTTGTTTTTTTCAAAAAGATTGCATATATCGTCAGGTACATTACTAAACAATTTTCCTGGTTCGTGTTTTTGAGTTGCTATTCCCATGAAACACCTCCTTTTTGTACCACTAATAGTACCATACATCTCATACCTGCACTATCTGTTATTCCCTTTTTTAGCCATTTATTAACCATTAATATACCACAATAAGTACATTTAAAGTGATTGACTCTGTAGACTATAGTCCGTCGCAATAAATTTCTCTCTATGATACATTCACTTAATATCAAATGCATAACCCTATTTATGAAAAGGATTAATATGAAAATGAAGAATCAAGGCATCTTTATAAAGCAATGTTGTGAGTGTAAAAACATCTTAGGCGCACATGTATTAACTGATAAAAACGAGGAGTGTGTCAGTCATGGATATTGTCCACTCTGCTTAGAAAAAACAAAGGCTTCATTTCAAAATAGAAAGTTAATTAAAGAACTCGAAAAAGATATGAAGAAAAATTACGAAACCCTGAGTCTTAGGGTTCAAGAATTAAAAGGTGTTTTGTGAATGTTATAAGTAATAACAATTGAATGCAAGCGCAATGATGGATCTTACAAATTCTCGATGTTGATATTAATATACTCAATCGAGGTTTTATCTTTGGTCTGATTAATACTCATTTTTGAAATAGAAATATTCGTTGGTTTTTGTTCAAGGATTTTTTTACGAGTAAAACTCAAGCTATCATCTTGTTTCCTTTCTCTGGGAATTAGTTTTTTAATCGTAGCAAAAAAATCAATAAAATCTTTAATAGATTCAATTCCCAACAAATCATAAAGTGAGAAAATAAACATCATTTGCAAATATTCTGAAACTAATTTATTGCCTAAAATGGGCACAAACTATTATAGCTATGACAGCAGATAGCGGAGACCGTTATCAGCGCCTTTGCCCCTGATGAAAAGGGGCTTCTTAGTACTTAAACCATACCTCTTTGTCTTTCGATTATTTCTATAATTTCCGAATCAGGAACCTTATGGGTTTAAAATTTTCTATTTAGGGTATACTATATGTAAGATTATTTTCGTGTTATGTGAAAGATATTTTTCTTAAAAGAGGTAAGAGCTATGTTTGGCAAATATTTAGAAAGACTTCGAATAAAGCATGGCATTAGTCAAGAAAGCTTGGCTAACAGCTTGGATATCACCAGACCAACATACACAGCAATCGAAAAAGGGAAACGTGCACTAAAAGTACCTGAAGCAAGAATACTGGCTGACACCTTTAATTTGCCATTGGCTAACTTTTTAAATGAAAAGGATATAGAAATTGTTTCTGACGGTTTATCTAAATCCGACATTTCAGACTCTGATGAAAGTAAC
This sequence comes from Candidatus Margulisiibacteriota bacterium, assembly GCA_013215865.1. Lineage (GTDB taxonomy): Bacteria > Margulisbacteria > Marinamargulisbacteria > DT-59 > DT-59 > DT-59. Next base: position 5,427 of record JABSQL010000295.1, on the reverse strand, counting down.
TTAAGAATAAGTGTTCCAGAAGAAAAAAAAGATAAGTTTAAACAGGTATTGCTATATATTCTCAGCAAAATTGGCAGCAGACCCAATATTGGAGAAACCGTATTGTATAAAATACTCTACTTCATAGACTTTGATTACTATGAAAAATATGAAAGTCAGTTAATGGGATTAAGATATTTTAAAAATCATTACGGCCCAACGCCATATATTTTCAAATCCCTCGTAGAAGAAATGATCAATAACAATGAAGTAGAAAAAATTAAAAGCAGTTATTTTACAAAAGAGCAAACCAAATACCTACCTCATATTGAGCCCGATTTAACCATTTTGACAGGACAAGAAATGGAACACATTGATTGGGAACTCTCCCGATTTGAACACTTTTCAGCCCAAAATATCACTGAGCGATCCCATAATGATGTCCCATGGATTTCAGCAGAGGAAGGTCAACCAATCCAATATGAGTCTGTATTTTATAGAACAGCCGAAACTTCAGTAAGAAACTATGACGACGAAGAAGTCTTTTAATTATAACGAAACAGATACGTTCCAAAGAGAGTTCAAGAAACTAAACAAACGGTTCAAAACATTAAAGGAAGACCTTAAAGTTGCTAAGTCTAGTGCAATTGAACTGCTTCATAGCTTGAATATAGACAATCGGTCAATTTTTGAGTTAACCGGGTATAAAACCACTTCATTTAAACTGTATAAACTTAAAAAATTTGCATGCAAGTCTCTGAAGGGAAAGGGTGTAAACAGCGGGATTAGATTGATTTACGCTTATTATGAAACCATTTCCAAGGTAGTGTTTATTGAGATCTATTATAAGGGCGATAAGGGCCTTGAAGATAGAAATCGACTCAAGAAATACTGCAACTCTTGACGCGACATTTAGTCACCCTTCAACGCAAAATATAGTACTGTTCTTTTATTTTGCGTTGAAAGGTGTCTGGTATCGTTGACCAGTCTACGATATCTACCGAGAAGGGTAAGTCTGATTCAATAAATGCTTCTTTTGCCTTACCAAGAATTGAAAATGAAATGGGGGAGGTTGATATAATCGCTAAATCCAAGTCCGAAAAAGGCTTTGATTCACCAGAAACGCGCGATCCAAATACCCATATTGGTACGCTTGGAAAATACCGGTCTAAAATATCATTCACGATCTCAAGCTCTCTTAATGAGAGTTTAATCTTCATTACGAATATCTATTTTATTTAGTAGAAATGTGACCTCTTTTAAAAAAGGTTCAAAAATCTCAACAACTGCATTTGCTTTGATATCATCATACGTATGAGATGTAATATTACGCCGATTCCTAAACTCAAACCAATCGAGCGGATCTTGAATATACCCTTTTTCTGCCCCCAACCGAATTCTTTCTTTGAAAGACATGAGATCAACTTGACTTGAATTGGCAACGTCCTGTTCCAGTTGTCGCTTCAGCATTTTATTGGCCAGCTCATAGGTATACTCAAACCTTTGAATACAGGCATCACGCACTTCAAGATCGCTTGTATTCTCAAGGTAGCGGGTATGTCCTCTTTTAAATAATTCTATGACTCTCTTTAATGACGATGTATCTAATTTCATTGTTTTTCTATCATAAAGAAGTCTCGTAGAATTAGATAGGGCTCTAGCTTAATTGATGATCCAGGCTAAGCAGGAAACGGCTGACAGGCACTCTCAAATTTTCTCCGATAGTGTTTATATGTATTCCTTTAGTAAGAATAATGCCATTTTTATGTTTTTGGATTTCTTTTAGATCCTTAGATCTTATTTGGGTTGTCCATTTTACTTCAATAGGTTGGATTTTCTTTCCAAGTAAAATAGCAACATCTATCTCTCCTACTCCCTTGATATAAAAGGCTTCTTTTTTTCTATTACAATGACCCGTTACTACAGACTCTACCAGCATACTTTCGAATTCGGGATTTTCTAGTTGGGATTTAATGTTTTCTATAGAGAAGTTTTGGCTTAACCAGGTTGAGGCTGTGTGAAAAATGAACGGGTCTCTGAAGTGTATTTTTTTACTTTTTTTAGGGGCCGCCCTTAGTTTGTTAAAATCTAGGGCTGAAATAATATTTATGATATGTAATTGTTCCATTAGCTCACAATAATCGGATACCGTTTTATGGTGGTCAATGGACATGTACTTTGAAAGGCTGTTCCATGATACTTGTGATCCGTAGCTTTCTAGAATTCCTTTTATAATTTCATATAGATTAGATTCGGACTTATTGTGCTTTAGCATATCTCCAATAATCCATTCCGTATAGGTGTTAAATACATATTTAGGTATGGTTCCTTTTTGCCAATATTCTCCAATAGCAGGAAGGTAACCACCTACGATTAAGTAGTCTTTAAAGATAGAATCAATTTTTTGAATATGTCTTTCGTACTCTTTTGATGGAGTGTGCCATGGATCTTTTTGTATTTTTTGGATAGCTGTCGTTAATTTTGGGGCCCTGAGTATGATATATTCAGTAAACGATAGCGGTTGAAATATAAAGTTTGTTTGGTCGGATTTACCCCTTCTTCCTGGGAATCGCTGCATAGCAGTTTTAATAATATGGTTATCTGACCCTGTTAATATGACAGTTGTATTGTCTAGAAGGCCCGCATCTGCTAAAAATTTTATAGCCTTATCCCAGTCTGGAATATAACTTATTTCGTCTATCAGAAGGAATTTAAGATGACTATCTTGGATGGCCCTTTCAGCAATCCGTTGCAACTTAGCTTGGCTATTAATGAGTTCTCCTGTCAGAAAAAGGATTTTTTCTGGGTTTAACTTTTTCTTTTCTAATAAGTTCAGAATAAATTGCTTTAAAAATGTGGTTTTTCCTACTTGTCTTCCACCTGTTATAACATATATTCCTGGTTGGTACAGGTAGGGCGTATCCATTAGGCTAGATTTGTATTTAAATGGTAGTACGCGTAGTTTTTTTAATTGGGGATCATTAGCCTCAAATTTCTTAATCGACTCTTTGAATAAATTGTGCACCATAAATTCTTCGAACATATTGTTATTTTACACTGGATTTCAATTTGGTCAATGGGGTCTGACTAAATTTGGTCAATGGGGTCTGACTAAATATTATTGTGACTATCTATTTAGAAAAAACCAAAAGGTTAATAAAAGAATTAAAGTTTTTAGGGTGAAGGCAGTTTTGGTATGGGCCCCCGAAAAATGGCGGAGAGGGATGTACATGATTAATAAGATACATTCTTGAATATGCCCTACCCTAATTATATAGCCATCGTCCCTTTGCTAGTAAGATAGTTTTCTTCGTTTTTAAGTTTGTAATATAGATTTTATCGTAATCATCTCGATCATAGGACCATCGATAAAGCATATATTCAGTTTGACCTTGATCGTTCGATAGCCAAAATATTTCCCCTAAACTGATTAACCAGTGTTTCAAAGAAAATGTCTGAGAATTGTCTTTTGCATCGTATACTCTGAATTTATTAACATTATCATCGAATTTCACATAAAAACTATGATCAGGAGACCCTTCAATATTAGGGATTTCAAGTTGTATCGATTTAGAAATTGCCGACTGTATTGGCTGGTAATTACCATACCGCGCCATCACCAATTGTTTTGCTAAGTTAAGATTTTTGGATACTCTGATTATCTGAATAATATGGTAGCTATCTAGAAACAAATTAAATAAAATAAAAAATACTAGGCACGAGATGCCTAACTTGAGCTTCTTAAATTTAGCCAAAAAAGGAAAAGTTACGAAGGACCAAATCGTTATTAAGATTAAAAGCCTATGCCCAATTGGAACAAGTGATAAGTTTTGAAAATATCCCGACCAGGTGTTTGGGGTAACGATTCCGTAAAAGAAAAACCCAAAAAAGAGTAGCGTAGCCAACAACAAGCCAAGATATAAAATAATGTGAGAAGGTTTCATTTAAATGCCTCTTTTGCCAAAAAATAAAACTCTGTTCCAATTTGAGAGCCTCTATTCTCATCTGGCATTGGGTTCCCATGAACAGGAATATCCCCTTGACTGTATAAAGTTCCAAGAATATTAGGTAAATTTGAAACATCCACAAAGGGTGCCCATCGATTTATATCATATCTTATTTTAGCCGCAGATAAATTTGCACTATGAACAGGTTCTTTTAGGTAACTGTATAAGTGTGCTTTTGATATCTTATGAATATTTTTAGGTTTTAGCTGTTCATTCTCGGGGTCCGGATTATACAATCCTTCCTTAATTAAATTTCGAGCAGTCTCAGCTTTAATTTGCCCAATACCGATAGATGTTTCAATGCCAATTTTTGCTGCCCAGTCAAGCCAGTCACCCAAGCCCATTCTTAGGTACTCATCTACTAATACTGCAGCCAATGTTATGGCTTCACTTAAAGTAAGCGCTTCCCCGGAATCAGTAACAAATAGAATGTTTTTTCCTTTTTTATCTTCGATGACAAAACTGATGTTCATAAATCTCTCCCTTTTAAACTTTTTATACTATCCATCAAAGAAGGGGATAGTTCATCTATATTTTCTTTAAGTCTTACAATTTCTTGTTTTCTTGGCACGGAATGCTTCAGAAAACTCTCGCCCGACGCTAAATTATGGATGGATAGTTCGAATTATTCAATGGCGAAGGGACTCGAACCCTTGACCTCCTGCGTGACATTTTATGGGGAGTTGGGATTTAAGGTCAATATGGGTAGCTGTTTTGATGCTAAATGCCCATATACACCCTATAGTTTATATGTTTTTTGCCCACAAACACCCTATAGTTTATTACTATTTATCAATAAATATGCTATTCTATTGGTATGTTTGCAAGAAATATCGAAAAATTACTAGATGCTTGGAAAAAGAAGCCTGGTAGGAAACCTTTAATAATAAGGGGGGCTCGGCAAGTTGGAAAGACTTCCATTGTTGAAAAGTTTGGTATAAATGAGTTTTCCACATATGTTTACTTAAATCTAGAAAAAGAGTCTGATCAGGCGCCATTTAAAGAAATGGTTTCAATAAGCGAAGTTATTAACTTTATAGAAATTATTAAAAATACGAAAATAATACCAGGAGATACTCTTTTATTTATAGATGAGATTCAAGCATCTTCAGTTGCGATGGCACAGCTAAGATATTTTTTTGAAGAATTGCCGGAGCTTCATATTATTGCTGCTGGCTCTCTTCTTGAAGTGAAAATGAAAAAGGAGGGCTTTTCTTTTCCTGTTGGACGGGTAGAGTATGGTTACTTAAACCCCGCAACATTTGATGAGTATTTGGGGGCAATGGGTGAAACTAGTTCACTTGATTTTATTTCAAGTTACAAACTTGGAGAGCCTTTGGCCAAGGAATTGAATGAAGTCTTCCTGAGGCAATATCTAACCTATAACATTGTTGGGGGGATGCCTGAAATTGTGTGGAAATACTCTCAGTCAAATTCTATT
>JABSQL010000294.1 GCA_013215865.1 Candidatus Margulisiibacteriota bacterium | reverse complement strand
TCGACTCATTTTGGGCAACATTATCCTTAACAGTGACACCTGGCATCTTGTCTAAAAGTTTACGAACTTCCTCCACAGATATCTTTTTCTTCGTTTGAATATTGACAGACTCTGAGTGTCCCACAAAGACAGGAACACGAACCGCTGTTGCAGAAATACGAATCGTGTCATCGCCTAATATTTTTCTCGTTTCATTGATTAATTTCATTTCTTCCTCAGTATACCCATTCTCTAAAAAGGGACCGATGTGTGGAATGACATTGAATGCAATATGATGTGGGAAGTACTTCGGATCATGACGCCCACCCTTTAAATTGGTTCGTGACTGATTTTCCAACTCATCCATAGCATTTTTCCCCGCCCCAGAAACAGATTGATACGTCGATATCACCACCCTCTCAATGCCTACTTTATCGTGGATGGGCTTTAATGCTAACACCATTTGGGCGGTTGAACAGTTTGGGTTGGCTATAATTTTATGATCCCCAATTTCCTTCGCATTAATTTCTGGCACTATCAACGGAACATCAGGATCCATCCTAAAATAGGATGTATTATCAATAGCGATAGCCCCAGACCGTACAGCAATGGGTACATATTCTTTTGATATACTTCCTCCAGCAGAAAATAATGCAAAATCTACTCCCTTGAAAGAGGTATCTGATAACACCTCAACATCAATGTCTTTCCCATTAAATTCAACCGATGTACCCAAAGATCGTTTTGAAGCCAACGGGACCAATGTCTTCACCGGAAGCTTTCGCTCCTGAAGCACTTTTATGATTTCAGTGCCAACGACACCCGTGGCACCCACTACTGCAACAACATATTTTGACATATCTTTCTCCTAAATAATATTTTCAAGGCCATAAACAAGGCCCTTTAAAGTCACTACTTTTTTTATACTCAGAATAACTCCTGGCATAAACGACTCTCGGTTTATAGTGTCATGCCTGATTGACAACGTTTGCCCAATACCACCAAATATCACTTCCTGATGGGCCACATATCCTGGAAGCCTCACAGAATGTATCGGTATATTATGGGATGTTCCACCCCGACACCCCTTTATAGTTTCAAGAACCGTAGAATCTTTTGTTACCGTATTGATCAATTTATTTTGTTCATGCACCAATTCAGCTGTTTTTATCGCCGTACCAGAAGGTGAGTCTGCTTTTTTGTCATGGTGATACTCAATGATTTCAACACTAGACATATACTTGGCCACTTCTTGCGCACATTTCATCATCAATATTGCCCCAATGGCAAAATTAGGTGCCACTATTACGCCCCTTTTTTCTTTGGTTGCCAAATCATGGATCTCGTTTAATTGCTTTTCAGTCAGTCCAGTCGTTCCAACCACTGGACATGCACCTCCCTTTAAAATTATAGTGGTATTCTTCATCACCGAACTTGGATGGGTAAAATCCACAACAACATCCGGCTTTAACATCATTATTTTTGGGTCTAATTTGTCTTTGATATCCGATTGCCCAACCAAAGTTAAGCCTGATTCATTTTCTACAGCCCTCACCACTTCCAACCCCATTTTTCCAAAGGCACCATTCACTAAAACTTTAATTGACATCACTTTCTCCTTTAACAGTTCCCTGAAGTTTACACCATCTTGTGCATCAGTAACAATCCCTTCTATCTATGTGATTTTATATTAAAGCGTCAATCAGTGGCCGTAATTTTTCAAATACTTCTTCAGGACTGAGGGTATCAATGGATATGCATTTAATGCGATGAGGTTCTTTTTCTGAAAGAGATAGATACATTTGTCTTACCCGTTGATGAAAATCAATGGTTTCTTTCTCAAAGCGGTCCAAGGCAGACCTCTCACGAGCACGCCTCAACCCCTCCTCAGGAGAAATATCTAATAAAATAGTCATATGAGGCCGTATTGATACCAACCCGTTTAGGTACGAAACCAAAGACTCCGGCAATTGCCTACCACCTTGTTGATAGGCGACCGTTGAATCTACAAATCGGTCACAAAGAACAACCTTTCCCGCATCTAAAGCCGGCTTGATGACGGCATCGACATGCTCCAACCGATCTGCAATAAATAGTAAAATTTCTGAATGGGTATTCTTAAGAGGTGTTTGATGATCTAGCACGAGCTTTCTAAGAGATTTTCCCAGAGGTGTGCCTCCAGGCTCATGCGTCATCAGCGTCGAAACCCCTTGTTTTGACAAATATGAAGCCAACTTTTTAATTTGTGTGGTTTTACCTGATCCTTCAATCCCTTCTAGAGAAATAAATAGTGATTTTCCTTCCATTAAGGGTGTATCAGTTTTTTTTTCTAACGGCATCTTTGAGGGATTTTCCTGCCTTAAACGCAGCTGTTTTTGTTTCTGCTATTTGTTTTCTCAAACCGGTTTGAGGATCCCGGCCCATTCGCGGCTTGCGATGCCTAATCTCAAACTTTCCAAAACCCACAATTTGAACATGTTGGCCCTTGGATAGCTGGTCGGTGATAATATGAAAGGTTGATTCCAACACCCGTTTCATTTCTGATCTGGGTCTTTTTAACCTGTTTGCAAGTAATTCAATGATCTCTTTTTTGGTCATAAACAGTCTCCTTTCTTAGTTAAATTATAGTACGCTTACACGTCCTTCCAAAGCTTTTTTTAATGTCATCTCATCCACATACTCAATATCCGCACCCATGGGTAATCCATACGCCAATTTAGTCAGTTGAAACGGTGAACTTTCGAATTGTTTTGCCAAATACAATATCGTTGCATCTCCCTCAATCGTTGGATTAATGGCTAAAATCACTTCTTTGGGTTGAGTGACCCTTAAGCGATGCATCAATTCATCTAATCGCAGCATCTCCGGGTGAATGCCATCCAGGGGAGATATCAGTCCCCCCAACACATGGTATACACCTTTAAAATCATGGGTTTTCTCTATAGACAATAAATCCTTGGGTTCTGCAACGACACAAATGATATTTGGGTCTCTTTCGGGATTATCACATATAAAACATTTCTCGGCGTACCCGATATTAAAACATTGAGTACAGTATCTAATATTCTGCTTTGTCTCAACAAGCACACGCGCAAATTCGTCGACTTCTTTTGAAGACATAGACAGCAAATAAAACGCCATTCTTGTTGCAGATTTGTGCCCCACACCCGGCAATTTTTTAAGATGGTCAATTAAGGGTGATAACGGATTATAATCCACGGTTACTTACGTCATACCAGGTAGATTCATCCCTTTTGTTATATCGGAAAATTGACTCGCGGCTTTGGATTTAGCCTCACCGATGCCTTTATTTGTGCCCTTCTGGATGGAACCTTCAAGCTTTTTTCGAAGTACCTCGTCCGGAACAATATCAGGGTTCAATTTAACTTCTTTCACCTCTAATTCCCCATTTAATACTATTTTGAAAATGCCATCGTCTGAACATATTTCCGTATTTTGTAGCTTTTTTTGAACATCCTTCATTTTAGATTTCATATCCATCGCTTGTTTCAGCATTTCCCCTTTTTTCTTTAAATTTTCAAATACCATTTTGCAGCTCCTTTTAAATGAATGTGTGTTAATGAATCATAAACGACCTCGTATTTTATCATGATATATGTTAAACATGTACCCGAATAAATATGGAAAGACTTCACGTTCAAATTGAATGTATTATTGAAGACCCAAGCCGATTGGTGATGCCCGTTACTGCGACTTGGAAGGGTGACCCTATCTCTCTCAGCTTGGGGGCATTCATGACCTTTTTAATGCAACACGAAAAAGAAATGGCACCAGAAGATGTCGAATTTGGGTATGTGCTTCCCAAGTATTTGAAAAAAGTACAAGTAGGCCCTCAGTTTCATATGGCGCTGGTGGAGGATTGGGACCAAGCATTCTTTTTTGAAAAAGTCATTGAATACCAAGTTCCTTTGAAATGGACATATCAGGGTCAGACATCGCCTGTAAAAATAAACACGCCTCTTCCCATATCCATTCAGGTTTCCAAAAAAAAGAAATCTTTAGTCTGTT
>JABSQL010000293.1 GCA_013215865.1 Candidatus Margulisiibacteriota bacterium | reverse complement strand
TCCCCACATTCGGGCATATTTAAGAACGTCACTCCTACCTTGTGGTTGAATAAGGGCTCTGTGAGTAAATCAATGACGGACCCCACCGCTCCCCACTTGGGATCTTTGGCCCCAAATGCCAGACGCTTAATCCGTGCATGTAAGATGGCGCCCGCACACATGGGACAGGGCTCTAAAGTGGTGTATAGCTCACAGTCACTCAAACGCCAATCAGATAAATGCGTTTGGGCTTTCTTAATGGCCTCTATCTCAGCATGACCGGTGACATCTTTTTGGTGTTCTTTGGTGTTATGCGCGCGTGCAATGACGGTTCCATCCCGGACAATCACCACCCCTACCGGCACCTCACCCAGTGAGGCTGCTTTTGACGCTTCTTCTAGGGCCAGTTTCATATATGCCCTGTCTTGCTCTCGCATAGAAAAAATGACTTATTTCTTGACCCGTTCCAAATAGCTTCCTGTTTCGATATTCACACGAATGAAATCCCCTTCCTTGATGAATCCGGGTGCTTGAATAACGATATCATTTTCAACAGTGACGGGCCTGAGGGAAGAAGAGGCCGTTGCTTTTCTAATTTCGGGCGGTGCGGAGGTGACTTTTAAATCTACAGTTGTGGGCATTTCTACCCCCACAGGTTGGTCATTGTAATAGGTGATGTTGTAATTACTTTCGTTTTGAAGATATTTTGAATGCTCACCCACCAGGACTTTGGGAATACTCACTTGCTCAAAGTCTGTCGTATCCATGAAGACAAACCCCTGTCCGTCATCGTATAGGTATTGCATTTGATGAGACTCTAGGTCTGCTTTTTCCACTCGATCAGCGGACAAAAATTTTCGCTCCATATTTTTATCGTTGATGACATGTTTTAACCGGGTCTGAATACTGGCGGGCCCTTTTCCGGGTGTCCGGTGCATCATCCACGTCACCCGATATAACGCGCCATCTAAGCTCAGTATCATCCCTTCTCGTATTTGTGTTGCGATAATAATCATGATAAACCCCTATCTAAAGTTAATGGTCTCCAAATGAATGGGATACTCTTTCTCTTTGATGAGACTAATAATGGCTTGTAAGTCATCAATTTTTTTGGCGGTCACCCGGATTTGATCCCCCTGAATTTGACTTTTGACTTTATAGCCCGACTCTCTAATATCTTTTCCAATTTGTTTGGCCTTATCTTGAGGAATACCCTGTTGAATGGTGATTTCCTGTTTAACCGTCCCACCCAAGGCTTCTTTAACCTCACCTTCTTCTAATGATTTGACTGAAATACCCCGCCCTATGAGCTTGTTTTTGAGTATATCTAATACCGCTTGGCATTTATAATCGTCTCCTGACTTTAATATCAGGATTTTATCTGCCGGCATGAGATCAATTTCACTGTCCGAATCTTTAAGGTCGTACCGTTGGTTTATTTCTTTCAGTGCCTGTTGGATGGCGTTTGACACTTCCTGCATGTCAACGTTTGATACAATATCAAAGCTATGTTCTGAAGCCATATATATCTCCTATTTTTTAAAACAGTTTACCACATTTTTGACGGTGAACTAAGAAAGGAGTTGGAATTGAGGTTGCGGGGTTTCTTTTATTTCTTCCTGGACTTTGATGGGGAAAATGAGGGTAAAAGTGGTTCCCAACCCTTCAAAACTCGACACTTCCATGGTGCCATGATGCTCTTTGAGAATCCGCTTCACCACAATCAGTCCAATACCAGACCCTGATTCTTTAGTGGATGTTATGCTCCCTTTATGAGACCCTTGAAATACCTTCAGCATTT
>JABSQL010000292.1 GCA_013215865.1 Candidatus Margulisiibacteriota bacterium | reverse complement strand
CAGATGATTTTCCGCACTTTTTGTAGCTAAAGGTCGCTTATATATCGTTTTTGTTTCACTTGATGCGTTATAACATTCATAAGCATAAATAAGCACGGCTTGAGATAGGTTGAACACAGGGTTGTCAGAGTGAGCCTGAATTGAGGATTGAAAATTACACAGTGCCAACTCCTCGTTGCTGAGCCCATGATCTTCCCGGCCAAACACAATGCCCACTCTACCTTTATGTGACGGTTCAGAAATAATCTTGATCATCTCTGATGGAGGATGAAATGGAACCTGCTTAACACGCCGCCGCTGCGTAGTCCCGACCAATACATGATGATCCTCAAAGCAATCACTCAAAGACGCTCTAACATCAATATCAAACAGCGCCTGCTTGGCGTTTTTTGCCAATCGATAGGCGTCATCAACATGAAAATCACAAGGATCTATCAAAATAATATTTTGAATCCCCAAATTCTGGCACGCTCGGGCAATGGACCCAACATTAGCAGGAATTTTAGGCTCTACAACAATAATTGAAATATTCGTTAGGTCCAAGCTCATGCAATGATTGTACCTTTAATTACACAGAGATCCGAACAAGTACAATAAAAGCCAGTAAATCAGAATTGATTTAGTTAAACGTTATGGGGTCCGATGACACGCGCCAACTGAATCCGCTTAAGCTCCAGATCCACCTCCAGAATCGACACTTTAACAGAATCACCAACCGATACAATATCATGTGGGTTTTTAACAAACGTATTACTTAACTTTGAGATATGGACCAAGCCGTCTTGGTGAACACCAATGTCCACAAATGCACCAAAGTTAGTCACATTCGTAACGGTTCCTGCGAGTGTCATCCCAATCGTTAAATCGGAAATATCATCCATAGACGTATCAAACGCCGCATACGAAAATTCGGCTCGGGGATCGAGTCCCGGTTTTTTGAGCTCAAATACAATGTCACGTAAGGTAGGTAACCCAATGGCATCGGTGACATAGTCCGACAGAGTAAGTTGATCAATTTTTTGATCATGTCCAATGAGCTCAGACAGCGACGTCGCCAATGTGCTCGCCATTTTTTTGACTAGGGTATACGACTCCGGGTGAATGGCTGAATTATCCAGAGAGATTTTGCCCGACTTTATTCGTAAAAAACCAGCGCATTGCTGAAATGCTTTAGGACCAAGCTTTGTGACCTTTAACAGTGTTTTCCTGTCACTAAAAGGCCCATTTTCGTTTCGATATTTAATGATGTTTTTAGAGAGTGTTGGGCCAATACCGGCCACATAGCTTAGCAATGCGGCAGAGGCTGTGTTTAAATCTGCGCCAACCGCGTTTACAGCCGATTCAGTGGTAAATGTTAGAGCCTCTTTTAGGTGGGTTTGGTTGACGTCGTGTTGATACTGTCCAACGCCAATAGATTTGGGATCAATTTTAACCAGCTCTGACAGTGGGTCTTGGAGGCGATGGGCAATACTAATAGCACCTCGAATGGTGACGTCTAAATCTGGGTATTCTTCGATTGCGACTTCAGACGCAGAGTACACCGACGCCCCGGCCTCGTTGACAACCACAGGGACAATATCAAGCTCATGGGTCTTAAGCACCTGCTTGATAAACTGCATCGTTTCTTTCGATCCAGTGCCATTTCCAATGGCAATAAACCTTACCTCGTATCGCTTAAGGAGATCAACGACTATTGTTTCGGCGGACTCACGTTTTTGTTGGGGCGGTGTGGGATAAATCGTTGCCGACTCCTTGTAATAACCCGTTTGGTCGATTATCGCCACCTTACAGCCTGTTCGAAATCCTGGGTCGATTCCCATAATGGATTTAGCACCGGCGGGGCCACTCATCAATAAGTTACGCAAGTTCTTGGAAAAAACGGTAATCGAATCGGTCTCCGCTTCACTGCATTTAGAATTAAAACACTCGGTTTGAAGTGAGTGCATAAATAGCCTTTTATAAGCATCTTCAATGGCGTCATTAAGGGACTCAATCATCGAAAATGATTTATTTCTGATCATTTTGTCCCGAAGATACGTCAAAGCACGCTCATCATCAATTGTTATTTTCCAAGTGACAAGTTTCTCGGTCTCACCTCTGCGGATGGCAAGGATTCTATGGCTTGCCGCACGATGTAGGGGCTCAGAAAAGTCAGCATACATATCAAACTTTGTTTTTTTTTCTTTCGCTTTAGCCGTTAGTTTTGTGCGCAACACTCCGGTTTTGGACATCACCTGTCTGAGCCACTGACGGTACTGCGCCGTTTCTGACATTCGTTGGGAGATAATATGTTGAGCGCCATTCAAAGCCTCGTTGGAATACCCCTGCAGAATCACAGATTTTGAGCGTGTATCGCATTGTGCGATAATGAGTTCTGCCAACGGTAAGTATCCGTTTTCTATAGCAATATCCGCTTTTGTCTTTCGTTTAACTTTATAAGGCAGATAAAGGTCTTCTAGCGCTTGTTTGTCGCGACAGGTGTTGATGCTGTGCTCAAGACTATCAGTCAATTTGCCTTGGCCTTGGATTGTAGAGAGTATCGTTTTTTTTCGATCGTTGAGTTGCTGGTAATACCGATGTTGAGTTTGAATGGTTCTCAGCTGTGTTTCGTCTAGTCCGCCCGTCACTTCTTTCCGGTACCGCGCAATAAACGGAATGGTGGCACCTTCTTCAAATAGTGAGATCGTTTTTTGAACCTGCGATTTAGCGATGCCGCTATCGTCGCTAACGTAGTTGATTATCTGAGAATCGCTATTTTTCGGATTAGTTTCCATCGATGGTTCCCGCTTTCATGAGCTCAATTAGCATGACCTTGGTTGTCATACCTTTAATAATGTTGATTTTTTTTTCATCCTCAATAGGATATCAAACTACAAACAGTTCGAACATCGCCCACCAAAAGAGGAGTTGATGGTGAATTCGACAATGAGGTGTATGATGTGAGGGGTAACGTCGTCATTTACAGAAGATTCAAATGCCTCGCTCAATGTCGAAACAATGTCAGGCCTTACTTTGACTGAAATCAGGTACTCAATTGTCGTGTATTCTTTATCCTGAGCGATTTCCAATGCATTCTTGTTATCACGTGCTCTTTTCCAGATATCAGTGTCACTATGTTGTAGTAACGTCTCAACAACATGAGGCTTATTAAAAATAGCGGCAAGGGTGAGGGCTGTATCACCGAATGTGTTTGATGTGTTAACCTTTACTTTGGGCTCCAGAAGATACCACTCCACAACCTCTGTTTGGCCGACGATACATGACATCATGAGCAGTGTGAGATCATTAAATAGGGATGGGTATTTATAGTGTATTTGCAGCCATCCTGATTGCCAATTTATGTACATTTCAAGATGATTGCTTTTCATATTAATGTCAAAATCTGTCAGCTTCTGTAGCTTTCTAATCTTTTCAAAGTGCGTGGGAGAATACAGATTATACATAAAATTGACAACAGAGAAAAGCAATGCATTAATATCATCATTTGCCGCTTTCTTTCTTACCTGTGTGAGGATACCTTCTCTACCTATACCTATTACTGAGATAATTTTGTGTATTTTTTATCCTCCTAGTCCCTACACACAAACCTCCAGAAGGATAACATATTTTAATAATAAATAAAATGGTATTTTAACAAACTATATTTGATGTGACCCCAACTTTGGTACCCCCATTTATTGAAGCCAAAAACCAATAATGGTATAGTATCACACCATTGCGGGATTAGCTCAGTTGGTAGAGCGTCTGCTTGCCAAGCAGAAGGTCGCCAGTTCGAATCTGGTATCCCGCTCCAAAAGTTTACGTAAAAGGTTGTTATAAAATGAAAATATTAAAAACAAAGAAATCTGGATACACAACACATCTGGAAATAGAAGAATCTCAAGAAGCAATCCAGGTTGCGATGAATCTCGCCTTCAAAAAAGTGGCGAAGTCCGCTAAAGTACCTGGCTTTCGCCCCGGTAAAGTCACCCGAACTGTTTTTGAAAAACACTATGGGCAAGAACCCATTATCCAAGAAGCAGTCATGGATGTGGTTAATAAGGCATATAATAAAGCGGTAGATGAGCTTCAACTAGAAGTAGTGGATAGCCCTAAAAATGTAGATATTGGCGAATACGAAAAAGATAAGCCCATTGTCTTTTCTTGTATGGTGGATGTAAAACCTGAAGTTAAATTGGGTAAATATAAACGGATTAAGGTGAAGAAAACACCCGTAGATGTTACAGAAGAAAAAGTAATGGAGAACATTCATAAATCTGTAGATAATCATTCACAGTTTGTCAGTGTTGATCGAGAGTCACAGCTCAACGACATCTTAAGATTCCATTGCGAAGCAAAGCATGGCGATACTGTGGTCGATATCTTGTCACGTCAAAACATGGGCCTTGAAGTGGGTAAAGGTATGTTAGGGAAAGAGTTTGATGAGCAGATTTTAGGCCTTAAAAAGGAGGAAAAGAAATCCTTTGATATTACATTCCCTGGCACGTATCAGCAAAAAGAAATCGCAGGTAAAAACCTGTCCTTTTCAATTGAAATCGTAGATATTCAAGAAAAACAACTTCCGGAATTAACCGATCAATTAGCGGCCAAAGTGTCGGATCAAAAAACAGTTGCAGATTTAAAGGAGAGTGTGAAAGAAAAACTATTAAAATCTGAGCAACAAGAAAGCGATACTAAACTAAAACAAGATATAATGGATACGATTATCAGTGGGTCAAAGATTGATTTACCCCCTGCAATGATAGAAAGAGAAATTGACCATTTAATGAATAACCTGAACTCAACCTTACAACGATCTGGAATGACTCTAGATCAATATATCAGCATTACAAAAAAAACAGAATCTGAACTGAGATCAGACTTTGAAGAATCTGCTATGAATGTCTCAAAATCTAAGCTCATACTCGAGGCAATTGCTAAAAAAGAAAAGATGGAAGTAAGCGAATCTGATATGGAAGCAGAAATTCGAGAATGGAAAATTCCCGACATAGAAACAGTGTCAGATTTGAAAAATAAAATGAAACAATTTAATGTAGATAACTTGAAAATGGTTCTTAAAGAACGAAAAGCTTACGATTTCTTAGTATCTAATGCTAAAATATCTTAGAAAGGAGACAATATTATGACATTAATTCCCATGGTTATTGAACAAACAGGCAGAGGAGAGCGGTCCTTCGATATCTATTCACGGCTGCTCAAAGAACGTATTATTTTTGTTACGGATCAGATCAATGATCATATGGCAACGACCATTATTGCCCAGCTATTATTTCTAGAGGCAGAAGATCATGAAAAGGATGCGTTTATGTACATTAATAGTCCTGGCGGTGTGGTTACTGCCGGAATGGCCATCTACGACACCATGCAATATATTAGGACCAAAGTGTCTACCATTTGCTTGGGCCAAGCCGCCAGTATGGGGGCGTTGTTACTCGCAGCAGGAGAAAAAGGTAAACGATTTGTCCTGCCCAATTCTCGTGTCATGATCCATCAACCTCTGGGTGGCGCTGAAGGACAGGCATCGGATATTGAAATACGAAGTAAAGAAATTCTTCGCGTAAAATCTATTCTAAACCATATTTTAGCCAAGCATACCGGTCAAAATCTTAAAAAAATTGAGGCAGACACAGACAGAGATTTTTTTATGGACGCAGATGAATCCGTGAAGTATGGTATGGCAGACAAGCTGATTACGAAAAAAACGCTAGACAAAAAGGCAACCGCTAAATGACATCAGATAAAGACGAAAGTACTATTTCCTGCTCTTTTTGTGGGAAATCTCAGCAAATTGTGTCTCGGTTGATTGTGGGGCCTGATGTATATATCTGTGATGAATGTATTGCTGTATGTAATGGCATTGTTAAAGATGATGCGACGGTCTCTTCCATTCAAGCAAACACTAAAAAATCGCTTCCCAAGCCAAAAGAAATTAAAACATTTCTAGATCAATTTGTTGTGGGACAAGATACTGCAAAAACCATTATTGCGGTGTCTGTCTATAATCATTACAAGCGGTTGTTTTTCAAGACAGATCAATATCCAGATACCGAACTACAGAAAAGCAATATATTGCTAGTAGGTCTCACTGGAACAGGCAAAACGCTTATTGCACAAACCCTCGCTAGACTCCTGGATGTCCCATTTACGATTGCAGACGCAACGACCATCACAGAATCAGGATATGTTGGAGAAGATGTTGAGGGGATGCTTTTTAGGCTTCTTCAAGTGGCTGATAACAATGTGGAATTGGCCCAAAAGGGAATTATTTACCTGGACGAAATCGATAAGATTACCCGAAAGTCGGAAAACCCTTCTATTACCCGCGATGTTTCCGGTGAAGGTGTCCAACAAGCCCTGTTGAAAATGTTAGAAGGTACTATTGTGAATGTCCCTGCAAGAGGTGGCCGAAAACATCCCCAACAGGAATATTACCAAGTAGATACAACCAATATTTT
>JABSQL010000291.1 GCA_013215865.1 Candidatus Margulisiibacteriota bacterium | reverse complement strand
GTACCATTCTCAGGGCTGAATGTGCCTCCATTGATATGTACGCCAGTATTGACTCCATTCATGACAAGTTAGAAGTACAACTAAAAAAACATAATGATAAGCAAAAGGATCATCGACCTCACACACATGAAGGCTCTAAAAAACCAAAAAAAACGCCCTCAAAACCACTCCAAAAAGAACGCCACTATCATACCAAACCCCTCAGTCCGGAAGATGCGGCGCTAGAGCTAGAAGCGGAAAACCTTCCCTTTTTAGTTTTCAGAAATGCCCATACAGAGGCCATCAATGTGGTCTATATATCGGAAGATAAATCTATTCGCTTGATTGAGACGTAGCATCTCTTAGAAAGTTGTATCCCAGGTCTTCTTCATAAAGATCATTTGTAAGCCGACGAAATTCCTCTGTGTCTTTGGATATATCTCCTGTGGGTACCCACGCTTCCTCACTCATGGAAATGGTGATTGTTTGAGGCGTAAACAACGTTGAAAATTTTGCCACATGGGGGTCTTTAATCGTGACGAGTTTAACAGGAACCCGTTGCTTGATGGCGAGCATTACAGAAAAAGGGGTGGGCTGTTTTTCATAACAATAGGTCCGAATACCTTCTGTAATCACAAATTCTTGACTCAAATATGTTTCAGCTTGAAATGTTTTTGCCTGATAATTCTTAAAATCAAAATATTCCCTGGGATAAAATCCCGCTTGTGTGAATAAAAACATGAGCGAAGCAGTTGAAAAAAAGGTATCGGGACATATCTTGATGGTGTTATACGGACATATTAAAAATAACCACCACATGGTGATATCCAATTGACCATTTACAATAAGCACACACTTTGAAAGGCTTTCAAAAGTCTGTTTGTCGTATTTGAGGCGAATACCATTTGAGACCATGTAATAAGAAACCACCGCCTTTAAAAACCGATAATATAAACCATGCCAATGAGTGATACGGTAGAAAAGATACACACACAAAAAAGAAGGAATAAAAATAACCGCAATAAGTGTTCCCCTCATAATATTGAGGAGAATAACAATGGGCCATATCAAACGCAGGAAAAGTGTCATAATGGCCTTAGCAATAGATATCCACATATGGCAAGAATAAGTAAGAGGGTAAAAGGAATCACCCGAACGGCGGCTGTCATTCTCAAACGCAATATAACGTCATCGACATTTTCTTGGGTTGGCTTTACAACATCTCTAAAGTTTGACATCTGTTGATCCTTTTTGGCTTGATTTCTTAATTTCCTCCTGAATACGTTTTTCCTTGTCCTTATAATAACCCGATGATCCTTTAATTTTTTCTTTCCCTTTCAAGACTTTCTTTTCATCTTGGGGTTTTGGAACCGCTCTCTTTGGTGCCTCCTTCGAAAGAGATGTCCGCTTTTCTACAGCATCTGGAAGTTTCATGTCTTCGTTAACCACCCCTTTTGTCTGCGGTAACGGTTGAATCCGTGGTTTTTGCTGTGCTCTAGATTGGGGAGGGGACTCTTCTTTTTTATACGTATCAATAAAGAACCCTTTCTCTTTCATCAATCCAAATACCTCATCTGATATCGGTTTTGGTTTCTTTGTTGATACTTTCTTTTTTACCACCTTCTTTTCTTCTCCCTTAACAGGAAAAGGAAGCGGAAAATCAAACCCTGAGGCTATTTTGGGGGGTGGGGTTGTATACCCTTGTATAAATGATCGATTAGACTCTTGCTTCTTTTTCTCACCCATCTCTTTGGCTTTCTGGAGGTCTTTTTCTATCCGCGAAACCCGCTCCCCGGCTTCTTTAGAAAACGCTTCTCTAAGGGCCTCTCTTTCTTCTTCAGTATCACATCTATTAAGCTTGGACTCCGTAGATAACAACCAATACTTCATCTCTAAGAATGCCTTGCTGGGCAATAGCTCCTTGTAGATTCGATCTATTTTACTTTCCAAATCGCCTAAATGTTGCGGATCACTTGGTATCTTTGTCATCCTTTTTCTCATTTTCTTCTTGAATTTTTGCTTCAATGTCTACCGGAGTGGATTGACCTGCCTCCTTA
The DNA here is from genome assembly GCA_013215865.1 of Candidatus Margulisiibacteriota bacterium. GTDB lineage: Bacteria > Margulisbacteria > Marinamargulisbacteria > DT-59 > DT-59 > DT-59. The sequence goes on along the minus strand of JABSQL010000291.1, from coordinate 2,394 downwards.
ACTACATCTCTATATTCTTTACTAATTTTGTCCATCGACATTTGTAAGTCAGCTGATTTTCTTTGAAGTTCCTGAGACAATTGTTGCATGCGTTGTTCTGAGCTTTCTAAAAATGCTTCTGTTTTTTTTCGCACCCCCATTGCCAAAAACATACGCCAAATATTTGCTACTAAAAATAGAACGCATATCACAACCAAAGCAATTAACAATGTCGTATTCATTTTAAGTCTCCTTTAACATGGATCTTTTAGATTATACCCTAATTTATACCGAGTAATGCATAAACACAAGGACACACTTACTTTTTCGGTTGTTTCAATACAATGCTGAATCGCCAATGCGGGGTTTCTGATAGAAGGTGTTTTAGAACTTGCTTTATCACGTAAAGCGGTCAAAACATCTTTCATGAGTCGCTGTGGAAGCTGAGATATAACGGTCAAACTCGCCTGAGGTTTTGGGTAACGGGCCATTGTCTCCATCAGACGCGTGACCAAGTTCTCCCACAGAGAAGACGCCCGAGAGATAATGGCATCATCTACGCCGATGATAACGCCACAATTCAAAGCCGCTTCAAATTCTTTCTTTGAAGAAAGAGGCCCGGTCTCAGTAAGCACTGGCAGGCCTTTTATGGTTTCTTGAACCCATTTTGGATACTCCTCTAGGTAAGAGAAGGCATAGTAGACAATGTTCTGAAGGTATTCTATCGAAAAAGACGTATTAAGAAATACTTTAGATAGCTGATCGATTATGGGGGTAATGGTTTCCTTTTTTTGGTCATATTCGATCACACTGTCAACAAGAAATCCCAGGTTGGCATTGATGGTTTTTTGTATTTCCTCAGCATCATAAACATTATTCTCACGCCAAGTGTCCAGAATAAAAACTCTTATTATATGGGGAAAAGATAATAAATACTCTACTAAGAGTTGTGTAGACAACGGTATTTTTTCCATTCCCTCAATAAACTCTACAATGGAGATATCTCTATTTTCACATAGCTGGCAAATGATTTCAGGATTGCTTTTTTGAAATACCAATGACCGCAAAGAATGATTTTGTTTTAAGCGTTGATACATGTGTGAAATATTGTGAATATCTTTGCATAATTTTGGATCAAATTCTTCGATCTCTGGATCCAAAAGCTCATGTAACAGCGCCAATTGTTCTTTTTCTGTCATTACATTGTTGGGATACCGTAAGAGCCTCGAGACACATTCAATTGAAACTTTGTAATCTCAAAATTCTTGCCGAATTTATTCAATACATCTTGTAACAGAGCAAAGGTATCCACCACTCCCCACATATCTCGACCCGTGCCCTCTTTTTCTTTTGTCCCCAATGCAGGGCGGCCTGCTATTTTGGTTTTAAATTCCTGCAAAACAACTTCTAGAGGCATTCCAAATGGACTGGGATTCGGAATCTTATTACCTTTTCCTATGGCCCCTGCTATATACACATTATTGTCGCTTACATGCATTTTATGATCCCTTATTCCCGCTTTTTCTACGTTCAAAGCGAGTTGTCCAACATGTTCTGAATGTTTATTTTTGTGAAGAATATCTGAACCAGATTCTAACTTTTCAAATATGCCAGGTTGTTCACGATGTATGTCTCTCAGAAATGCTTCATACTGTTCAGACCCCATTAATCTTTCCATGGCAACCAACAGTTTGATAAGGGCATTGGATATTTCCTCTTTATTGGTTTCCAGCTCAGGTTCATCCATTACACGAACCAACGCGTTAAACCCTGATTTGTTAAGCGCCATAGTATTAAAACTGTGGATAGAGTCCTCTTGTTTTAATATATTAATAAATGATACTTTGATAAGCGCTAAAAACATTAAACTTTGCATATTCTGATTATAGTACTCCTTATCCCCATTCGGTTCAAATACCTCTAATTTCTTCTGGATCAACCTTTCCAATATGTCTTTATGAAGAAATTTATGGGTAAACGGGCCTTCTCGAAGAATTTCCATGGTCAGCATCAGGAAGCCTATCTGACTCGAATTAATACCCTGATAATCAGGTGACTCACCCATGAATGGAGCGCCTTCCAAGGATTCAACAATTTTCCAATATATTTCTGGACCCCTTTCATGAGAAACGAGAATTCTTATTTTTTCTTTTTGGTCTTCGAGCCGCTCCATGTAGGTTCCTTCATGATGCATCGACCGTTTTCGTTTGGGGTTTGTGAGAATAAGCTCTCTTAAAAATTCTATGACATCCGGACAACTCACTTCATTGTGTTGAAAGTTTTGCATCATATCCATAATGATTGACTCATTACGGGTGTTAAATCTTGGATAATATTTTGTGGATGTCAAATGCATCACATCTTCACGGTGAAATCCAAAACCAATACGACTCTTCCTGATCGGCAGCACCCCCC
>JABSQL010000290.1 GCA_013215865.1 Candidatus Margulisiibacteriota bacterium | reverse complement strand
TTTTCATTTGTTCGTATGGATACCATAATGAATTCATATACTAATGATTGTAATAAGGAATGGGTAAAATATCTACCAGGGTACCCTCTCTTACTATGCTAAACAATTCAATTGCATCCTTATTTTTTAATCGAACACACCCATCCGATGATGGCTCGCCGATCCGCCCCTCTTGATCCGTACCATGTAAATATATGTATCGGTTATAAGAATCTTTTCGCGCGCCATTATTGTGATGAAGCTCCAACCCTTCCAACCACATAATTCGTGATGTTAATATATCCAATCCAGATGCATTTTTAGTGCGGTTGATTCGCGCTATAATGCCACTCCGTTTTCTCGCTCTTAGTATCTCATTTTTCTTTGCCTTCATTCCAATTTTTTGCTTAATTCTATGCATTCCTGTGGGGGTCTTAAAACTACCCTCTAGATTCCCCAATCCATATTTACTCGTTGATATTGGATAAGACCGGATGACTTTATGTTTTTTGATCACATACAACCGTTGTTCATTGGGAACCACGACAATGGCTGCCCGCTCTTGACGATAACCATAGGACGCCAACCTTTTCAAATCATACGTATATGATGCTGAAGCACTCACATCTGTTATGGCCAATGATAAAAGACAAACCAAAATATATATACGTATCATTTTACCCATTCCATTTAGATGCAATCATCATGCGCCTTCCCACTCCAAACGCCTTTGACGTTACCTTCAATCCCGGTGCACTTTGACGCCTTTTATATTCATTTTTCCCCATCGCATTTAACACAAATTCAACCACATCAGGGTCATACCCCTTTTTAATAATATTCTCCTTACTCTCCAAACCATCTATATAACATTCTAATATTTTGTCCAAGATGTCATATGGTGGAAGGGTATCTTGATCTTTTTGATCAGGTTTGAGCTCTGCAGACGGTGGTTTTTCAAGAATTTCTTTTGGTATTTTTTCTAATTCAGCATTCATATATTTAGCGAGCTTATATACCCATGTTTTGGGCACATCTGAGATAACACCCAACCCGCCATTCATATCACCATACAACGTACAATACCCCATTGCCAATTCACTCTTATTACCGGTAGTAAGAAGCAAATGCCCCAGCTGATTGCTAATGGCCATCAATAATACTCCCCGTATCCGTGCCTGCAAGTTTTGCTCTGTCACATCTAAGGGTGTGGAAATGGTTGATGTAAATAGGTCTCTGAAAGAAGAAAATACAGAAGATATAGGCATATTGATCGTCTTTATTCCTAAATTCTTGCCAAGCTGCTCCGCATCCACAACACTGCCTTTGGAGGAAATAGCAGAGGGCATGAGGACTCCCAGAACATGAGATGCACCCAGTGCTGAAACAGCCAAAGATGCCACCACTGATGAATCAATTCCCCCAGATAAACCCACCAGAACATGACTAAACCCACATTTACGGACATAGTCTTTGACCCCCAATACGAGTGCATCATGGAGAGACTGTATTTTGGAATATACAGGCGGTTGAATAGGGTCTCTTATTGTTTCCAGGGTGCTGATCACTTCTTCAAATGCAGGACATGTATATATAAGATCTCCTTTTTGATTTAATACAAAACTATTTCCATCCGAAATTAGATCATCATTCCCACCCACCTGATTGACATATACAAAGGGTATTTGATGGGTTTTAGCATGTTTGGCCATGATTTTTTGTCGAGATATTTCCTTTCCCATTACAAAAGGAGAGGCTGAAATATTAATACAAAGTTGACATCCCTTTTCAGATAATTGGCGAATGGGATCTACTGTGTATGCCTTTTGTTTAAAAGGCCCCTTCATACAAGACCAGGCATCTTCACATATCGCAACCCCTACTTTTATATCTTCAACAACAAATAACGACTGTTGTGAAATAGAATCGAAATATCGGGTTTCATCAAACACATCATACGTGGGTAACAGGGCTTTTCCCTGTGTATGGATGATACGCCCTTTATGTATGACTACAGCTGCATTCATCAGACCCTTACCGGTTTCTTCAGTCGAAGGCCAGGGAGCACCCATGATAACGGTTATACCTGTTTTCTCTTTTGAAAAGGATACCAAGTTATAAATTGTTTCTTGAACTTCTTCTATAAATCGTGGATAGGTGAGTAAATCTTTCGGTGGATACCCTGTGATAAAAAGCTCGGGGAATATGATGAGATGAGAGCCCTCTTGGATGGCCAAATCTATGGCTTTACAGGCTTTGTCATAATTCCCTTTTAAATCTCCTATCAACGGATTTTGTTGCGCAATGGTTAACTTCATCTTCACCCTTCATTCTCTACGAGAAGGCAGCCTCACGTCAATATATGCTGTTGGAGCATCACCCAAAATGGGTTACTATAATGCCCATATGTCGCACGTGACTTTTTACAGAAAATACCGTTCTTTATTATTTTCCGAAATAAAAGGGCAAGAACATATCGTACAAACACTTCTAAATGCCATCCAATACGACAGACTTTCTCATGCCTATATTTTTTCAGGTCCCCGCGGGACAGGTAAAACCAGTACAGCGCGTATTCTTGCCAAAGCCCTCAACTGTACCGGGAATACAGACACGGAACCCTGTCTAACATGTTCCAATTGCATCAAAATATCTAAGGGAAATGCTGTAGATGTTATCGAATTAGATGCCGCCTCTCATACAGGCGTTGATAACATTAGAGATCTGAATGATAAAATCAATTTTGCACCCCTAGAGTGTCTCTATAAAATATATATCATTGATGAAGCGCATATGTTGAGCACAGGCGCCTTTAATGCCCTCCTTAAAACTTTAGAAGAGCCGCCAGAAAAAACCCTGTTTATCTTGGCCACCACAGAACCCCATAAACTTCCTGCAACGATTCATTCTCGTTGCCAACAACTTCATTTTAGATGTTTAAAAACACAAGAAATCGTAGACAACCTCAAACATATTGCAATCCAAGAATCCATTACTCTTACAGACGTATCTTTATTAACCATCGCACGAAATGCCTCAGGGTGTATGAGAGACGCAATATCGTTGCTTGACCAGGTCTATTCATTTAGAGGGGCATCCATTTCACAGGACGATATTTACATGATTTTAGGAACCACCAATTTTGAACAACTTATGGCTCTCGTCACACATTTTGTAAAGGGAGATATCACCCCTGCTTTAAACACCCTCTCTAAATTTATGGACGATGGCCTTAATTCTACCCAATTATTGGGAGATATCACTGAAATATTACGACAACTTCTCTTTATAAAACTGGGCTTGTCAGATCAATTGGAATTAGATGATGCAAGACTAGAACAACTATCTTCCCTCGTCAAAGAAGTGACTTCAGATTTTCTAGTTTCACGCTTAGAAGCATTCGCAAGAGTGGCCTCTGACCTCAAGTGGTTTCCAAATCCAAATCTATTGCTTCAAGTAAAATTATTAACCCTTATGAGCCCTCACTCTCCTAACGAGACACCCATGGAAATACCCTCTCCAACTCCTAAAGAGAACCCCCCTCTCGTTAAAGACCAGGAACCTGCCCCAGCAGCACCTCAGAAAGAACCCGTTACCACCATCAATACAAAACAAGAAAAATCTGATCAAGAAAAGTGGAGTGACGTATTGAATCATACTAGAAAAACAAAAGCCTCCGCCTTTTTGGCGCTTCAAAATGTCACTTTTATGGGTATATCAGGTACAGAAGCATCATTGAAATTACATAAAGGATTTCAATTTCACAAAGAAAAAATTCAATCTGAATACAAAGATATCATCAATGCGTCATTTAGGGAGGTATACCAAAACCCTCAACTGAAAATAACGTTTGTAGAACAAAGTCCTCCAGAAACAGACGTGAAGCCATCTCCCAATCCCCAGCCTAGCCCAACCCAAACACCTAAAACCATTAACGATGTTGTGGACCTCTTTCAAGGTAAGGTCATTTAATCAATTCTATTTCTAGTGATAAAATAAAAGTATGAAGATTATCCTGATTGGCGGATCGGGTATGCTGGGAACAGATTTAAATCATGTCCTCATACAAAAACAACATACCGTTTATACCCCATCTCACAATGAACTAGATATCACCCAACAAAAAAATATAACCGATGTTTTAGAACCCCATAAAGA
>JABSQL010000029.1 GCA_013215865.1 Candidatus Margulisiibacteriota bacterium | reverse complement strand
GCTCGGATAATGGTGATTTCGTTATCTTTGGCCATCCGAATCAATAAGAGCATCACAGAAAACAATACCGCCATTGGAAAAAAAAGCACCATGATAGCAGGAATTTTATATATGAGTAGTCTAATGACAATGAAAAGCGATACGCCAGAATTGATGAAGGAATCGACAAGTACGAATAAGATATCTACGATGCCAATAATAACAAAGGCCCCAACTGCCAATAGGAAGGGGCCCATGAATTGAGAAATGATATAACGATCCAGAATGTTAATGGACATATTTCTGGAAATGAATCGTATTACAACTCGTCTTCGCGTTGCTGTCTCACATTGCGTTGTACCGCGGCTCTTTTTTCCCGCTTTTTCTTTTCCGTGTTGCTTTCATGAAATTCTTTAGAACGGAAATCTTTGATGACCCCTTCTCTTTTACACTGTTTTTTCCAGTCACGCAATAATCCGTCAATAGATTGACTGCCTTTTCGCTTACTATGCACCATTTGATCGTATGCCTCCTTTTTATTATCCGGGTGGCCAGGTCATGTTCCTGCCACCCAAAAGATGAAAATGAACATGATCCACAGTTTGCCCACCGTCTGGACCTGTATTTGTTACTATTCTAAATCCATTCAAATCTATACCGTTCTCATGTGCTAAATGAGACATTGTTTTAAATATGGATATTATCAGTTTATCATCATTTTGGCTTAATTCTAATATATTTGCGGCATGTTGCTTTGGAATCACCAAAATATGTGTGGGTGCTTCGGGATGAATGTCTTTAAAAGCCAAAATTAACTCATCTTCATATACCTTATCACACGGGACTTCACCAGATACGATTCGACAAAATAAACATTGAGACGTCATTCTAACTCCTATAGTTGAAGCACAAGGCTTTCAATGTGTAGCCGGGGGTTTACATTGTACTTCATCGTGGTTATCTTTTCGATAATCAGGTCGATATTTTGAATGTCTTTTGCACTAAACTGAGGAAATTGGGACCAAATATTCTGTAGCCAGAGTTCAAATGTCTGTTTGATGTTGCCACTATCTTTTGATAATTCCTCTGCATATAAAAGTCGTTCAATCGGGGGCTTTTGCAAGATTGTATGATAATCAACAAACAGTTCAGGTACTTCTGTTGCATCTGATGATCGTGTGGGTACACTGAGGTGCTGGCATCGTGACAATATAGTGGGAAGCAGTCCGGACGTATGGCGTGCAAGTAAGATGAGAATAACACCCTGGGGAGGTTCTTCAAGGGTTTTGAGGAGTGCGTTGGCGGCTTGGTCAGTGAGTGTGTCTGCCTGGTGAATGACCGCCGTATAATAGTTGCCTGTATGGGGTCCAAAGGCAATGGTTTTCTGAAGTTCCCGAATGGTGTCAATTTTGATGTCAGTTGAGATATCGATATCGTTGTGGTCTACGAATGATCCTTGTTCATATAGTGTGCAAGANCGGCATTGNTGACAGGGTTCNGTGGTGAAAGCGTCACAATGAATACTNTTCGCCATATGCTGGGCTNCATTTGTAGTGGTTAGGGGCTGACCGGTTAAGAGAAGGGCACTGGGAATCGTTTTGCGAGTGACCATCCCCGAAATGATGTGGTGAATACGTGATGGTATCATTGTTTACTGGGAGGGATTGTTGCCGAGATCTTTAAAATTACCGTAGTAAATCGACTTTCTGTATACAGTTTCATTTCCTGCGAGGTCGTAAGTGACGATTTGAATGATTTTTATATCGGACTCATTGAAATTCTTTTGGTTTTTAATTTTAGTGGATGCTTGCCACCGATTGTCACGTGATTTCCTGAATACCAATTTCTTTTGATTGAGCGTGCCTTCTATCTTTCTGAGGGGTTCATCAGAAGTGATTTGAGTAATAACGGATTGTTTTTTAAGAAGGACGGTTACGAGCAACTTGGGCGGGGTTGTGTCTAGGATAACGGTAATGGGTTCAGTCTTAGTAGATGCTTTTGCGTCGATGGAGTGGGCTCTTACGGATAATAGATTCTTTCCAGAGTCTAATGGGATATTGGTGGCTGTCCACTGTCCACGTTTGTTAGATTTTGTGGTGCTCGACTGGACATTGTTTTTATAGATAATAAGCTGAGTCTTTTTGGGTGCTTGTCCCGCAAATGAAAATAAGGGTTGGTTTGTATAAATGGGTTTATTCGGTACATAACCGTTGATAAGGGGTTTGTTGAGTTTTGTTTCACCCAATAATGTTAAAGAGATGGTATGTACGGCGTCTATATTGTCATGGGGCATGGTGAAATTGTAGTCGAAACGGAGATTGTAATACTTGTATCCAAATGCAGCGACGTCGTTAAGTAACAGACCGGTTCCCAGCTTCATTTCAATTTGAGTACTGTTATGCAAATAGTTTAATGACCCTCTCAATAAAAACATATCCGAAGCGGACCATTCAGCAGCCGTTGCCGTTTCTTCCCAACGCAGATTTCCAGGCACGAAATCAATAAAAGAAGAGGCATAAACCGTTATTTGGTCATCCAACATATCGGCACTTCCACCCACCAATAGTTGGGGATTTAACTTTCCCGTTGCATTGATGGTGTCATATGTTGCAGATGTTGAGAATATATTGAGTCCAGATGCGCCTAAACGAATGGTTGATATCCACGGGTGAGAGAGGTCATATTCAGCAATGGCGCCCACATCTGTCCCCATTAGAGTACGAGATTCATTTCTCATACCTTGATTGTATAGTTTTATATTTGCCCCCAATGTGATCTTTGGAAATGTGAAAAAATGATAAAACGTTTTGCTAACCGTTCCTTGAATCACATCAAATTTTGAAGAAAATGAATCAATTTGGCGCACAGGATCCGGAATTGTTTCAGGAATATTGTCCAATGCTCTTCTTCCATAAGAAATTCCCCAGTTATATCCCCAGTAGGGAAACCCAATCTGTAGGGTGGTGTAGTCTATTTCTTCTAAAATTCTTTGAGACGTGAGTGCCGCATTGATGCTGTCTATGGCCCCGATACTTGCCGGGTTGATAAACAGGTTTCCGATATCATCTGCAATGGCTGGGTTCCGCCCGCCTAGAGTTGAAGATCGCGCACTGATAAACTCAAGTTGCGGGTTGATGATGGGTGCTTGTTCAACCGCTATGGCGGGTGCGGATAGACAAAGTAATAAAAAAAGAATGAGATACCGCATTAATACACTCCGAATTTTGTTGTGGCTTTGGCCGTATTTCCGTTCGTGTCAGTGGCGATTAACTTGGCGATATAGGGTCCCGATCCCAAATAGAGCCCTCTTCTAACGCCGTTCCAGGTGATTTCTTTATACCCAAGGGTGGCAAACGTTTCTTGTGTACGATACACCTGTCGACCCAGTGAATTAAAGACGTAGAGATCAACCGTTGAGGGCTGGGTGATATCAAACCCAATAGTGAGGGTGTTTCCTGGTACCGCAGGACTGGGGTAAATTAAAAAGTTTTGGATACTCACCGTACTAGATATGAAATATGTGAGATTCAGAGGCGGAAGGTTAGTACCGATTAAATCTTTCACATTAACAGTCAGTTTACCGTCTGAGGAGCCTGCATTTAATATTTCGAGCTGACCCAGAGTATCATC